>JAYSVZ010000673.1:0-11014 GCA_043718305.1 Planctomycetota bacterium
CTCAGCACGCATCCCTTTCGGAACTCGCGGCCAAAACAGCGAATACGAACGCTGATTCCCAACTACTTCTCGGGGTCACCAACCATGTTGTCAAAGATCGCATCACCCGCCGGTCGCGAGTGGGAGGGAGAGTTTAACCGAGTTTTTTCGTTCTGCAAGCCTCGGGCGTCAGATAATTCTCACGGACCCTGATTTGCTTGAATTGACGTGCTTTGCGGCCACGACAGCCTCACCTCTGCCGCTGACAGACAGGCGGCTGGCAGCCCGTTTACGGGGCTGACCTCGCCGATCTTTTCAGAATGCGGTATTCGATTTCGTAGATCGAAAACAGCCCCGCCCAATAACGCTCGAACAACTCGACCAGCAACGGACGGAAGTTCACGAGAGGGTTCAGCAGATCACTTAGCAGGGGCAGCCGGAAACGCCAAATACGAGGTCGCGCATAAGGAACGAAATGGACCCGCACAGCCTGCAAGGACCATCCGGGGATCCGGGCATAACTCGGCACAGCTCGGTTCAGGCACGTCGTTTCGCAGAGATAACTAAACGTATGGACCCCGAATGCGATGCGATGTGTGGGGTCGGAATAGTAATAGGGGTTGGAATAGTGGGGAACCAGAAATCGGGCTTGTCCGCCAAGGGTCAAGACACGGTCCACCTGCTTCAGCAGTTCCAGAAATAGGGGCGGTTCCAGATGCTCCAAAAAGTGAGCCGAATAGACCTCGTCGACACTCTGATCAGGAAGTGATTGCAGGTATTCGATCGCATCTTGCCGGACATCGACCTCGGGATAGTCTCCCAAGTCGACTCCTAAAAACCCATCACGCCGCGTGGGACCGCAACCAAGATTGAGCTTCATGGGGGCTGTGGACATGCGGATTTTGCCGATCGCGGATGGGTCTGGTGGAGGATGTTACAGCTTATTCTTCGAGCGAGCTGGAATGACGTATTTGTGAGCCGCAAGGCGCTAGCCGCGGGTTCTGGCGGACGAACGATGAGCAGAACCCTGCGGCTAGCGCCATGCGGCTCACATCCCGATCATCCGAAATGCGTCATTCCAACCTGCTTGAAGCTTAACGTCTCGATTCTTGTTCGATCAACCAGCGGACTGGCCCTCGGCTCCAATCAATGCTCGGCTCCAATCAATGATTGAACAGAAACTCCCGGCTGCTGAACACGGCCCAGAAGAGGTCTTCGATCCCCTCGCGGATTTGCTCGGGTGGGGTCTCTGCCAGGAGCTTGCCGAGGCTCGCTCGCTCGTCGGCGCTTGGAAAGCGCGCGAGGCCCGCGAGGTAAACCTCATCAATGATGGCGGAGTCGCCCATCCCCTGTTTTCGGAGTTGGAGCAGTTGCTCGACCCGCCCGCTGGTGGCCTTGAGCTTGAGATTGACGGTGTCTCCGTTGGAGAGATGCAGCGCCTGGACCATGCTTGGCTCATCTGACCGCTCGCACTCGCAAGTGATCCGCCGCTGGTTGCGACCGAACTTTTGCAGGAACTGGGAGTCGACCGAAGAGTCGTAGAGCTGGATCGCCCGCGTCCCCTTCGGGTAGAAGTCCGTCGGTTGGAAGTCGGCTCCGATGAAGGCGATCCGCGTAAACTCGGACGGCACGGCGGAGACCTGCGAGACGCCATCCAGCAGCACCTCGGCCATCATCCGGCGAGGGTAGTAACGGCTATAGAAACGTTGTTCAGTCTTGTTCCCGGGGAGGGCCTGGCTCGAACGCTGGTACGCCTCGGAGAGCAGGATCACCCGCATCAGGGCCTTGAGATCGAACTTGCTGTCGATCAGCGACTTGGCGGCGGCCGAAAGCAACTCCTCGTTGCTGGCCGGGTTCGAGACCCGCAGATCGTCCGCCGATTCAACCAGTCCGACACCGAAGTACGCCTTCCAGACGCGGTTCGTGATCGAACGCGCAAAGTATGGGTTCTCGGGGGCGGTCATCCACGCTGCTAATGGAACACGGCGGTCGCTCGGATCGTCCATGGCCAGCGGAACGCCATCCAGTGGCGTCGGCGGCTGAGGCTTGCCGGTCCGGGGCTGGACGAGGTCGCCGACTGTCGAGACATAGAGCGTCCGGTTGCCATCGCCGCTCCGGGGCTCGCCGCCCCACCCTTTGGCCTTCACGCGAGCGAAGAGATTGGCCATCCCGTAATACTGGTCGTTGGTCCATTTTTCGAGGGGGTGGTTGTGGCACTTCGCGCAGCCGATCGACAGTCCGAGGAACGCCTGGCAAGCGTTCTCGGTCATGTCCTCGGGAGTTTGGTTGATCGCGTAAAAGTTTGTCTGACCTTGTTCGAAGCTGTTGCCGGTGGAAGTCAGCACCTCTCGAACGATCTGGTCCCAGGGCGTGTTGGCGGCGACATGTCCCTTGAGCCAGGTGTAATACGACTTCACCGCTTGCGGGCGCAGCAGATTCCCATTGAGCATCAGCACGTCCGACCAGCGGTAGGTCCAGTAGTCGACAAACTCGGGCCGCGCCAAGAGCTTGTCGACCAGCTTCTCGCGCTTGTCAGCGGCGGGGTCGACGAGAAAGGCCCGGACCTCATCGGCGGTGGGAAGCGTCCCGATCGTATCGACGAAGGCCCGCCGCACGAACTCACTGTCCGTGCAGATCGGCGACGGGGGCAAGTTCAGTGCTTGCAACTGCTTGTTGACTTGTTCGTCAATGAAATTCTTTGGCTTCCGTGCGGCAAAGACCGCTGCATCGACTTGGTTTGGATAGGGCGAGGTTACGCGCGCGATCGCGATCTTGCTGGAGTACCACGCCGAGATGGCTCCCTCGCCGGGTCCGACAACGATGACAATCCCCGCGCCATCGACACGAGCGACCGCTTCGTTGGCACTGGTCCATTTGACCCACGGCGTCACGTCGCGACTCTGCCCCCCCGCGAAGTGCGCCCGGACGATCATCTGCACCTGTTCGTCTTTGGCGAGACGGCTGCGCCCGGGAAGAATCTCCAAGTGGTCAACCGTGGCATCGGCCTCGTTCGGCGGAGTGGCTCCCTGGGCAATCCATTCGGAGAGAATCCGGTACTCGGAGGAATCGGTTTCGAAGCGCAGCCCCCCCTTATGAGCGACAGCTCCCGTCGGCTTGACCAGGAACAGACTGCGTCCGGGGGCTGACAATTCGACGCGTCGGCCCCGGTCTTGTTTGACGATGTTGAAGTGATCGGCGTCCGGGTTGTAGCCGTTCAGCGAGAGCCGGAAGCCCCCCTTCCCGGCGAGTGCTCCGTGGCAGGCCCCGGTGTTGCATCCGCTCTTCGATAGCACCGGCAGGACATCATTGCGGAAGTTCCACGCATGCGGCTGAGCGAAGCCCGCGACGGTGACCTGGGTCGTGGCGGTCTGCTCGCCGACCTGGACAGTGATGATCGCGACGCCATCGGCAACCGGTTGGAGTTCGCCGCTGGCGGAGACCTTGGCGATCTCGGGGTGGTCACTGGTAAAGGTCACGCCCGTGGCGACCTGCGAGGTGAGCACGTCCCCTTGAGCCTGCTGAACCACCAGCCGCTGGCGGGCTTCCGAACTGGTCAGCGTGACCTCGCTCGGCAGCACACGAAGGTCATCCCCCCGCACGACACCGCAACAGATCACCGCGATCAGAGGAATCCCCAACAGACCCAGCCAGGCACGACGCATTGGAACACTCCCGGTGAAGTTCAGCGAAACGGAACGATGGTGTCGATCCATCGGTTCTCGCCGATCTTAAGGTTACACCGAGAACCGTCCGCTGTCAGCCGAAGAGAGTTCTTGGCATTCTCGACGGAGAGCGACGCACTCGCCTCCCCGCTTTCTGGGAACGCGCAGACTGGAGACCTCGGCGAAGACGAGTCAACCCGAGCGCAAGAAGAGTGGAGGACAACGCGTTATGCTGATCGCGGAGGGGATGGGAAAACCCCGGTGACTGGATGTCGCTTCACCGACCGCGAATCCATGTGACGGGGACTCGAATTTTGGTCGAGGAGCCTTCGGCGTTCAGGATGATTGTTCCATGGATGACTTTGCGAGCAGGTGTCGCTTCGGGAGTGGTCGTGAACTCGTAGAATCCGTCGCCCGCGCGCCCTGAGATCACCGACTTCAAAGAATCAGAATATTCGACGGAACGAATGGGGACAGTTTGCCCGGTGGAGTTTCGCAGTTGAGTTCTTTTGGGAGCGTTGCGTGTGAGGAGCAGTGTTGGTGGAACAGCCTTGATCGGGGCGTCGATCACACCCACTGCGTTGGTGAAGACACTGTCAAATCCTGGAACGTTGATCGAGAGTTCGGCGTTCAGGTGGCCCACGGCATCCCCCGCGATCAGAGTGATGTCGAACTTGGCATCTCCGTTCTCATCAACACCCTGGGGGGCAATTTGTACATTCGTTGAGTCGCACTGGATTTGGACGTTTGGGGCGGCCGATGAATCGTTTCCATTGACAATCACCTTGAACGGGATCGTGAAGGGCAAACGATCTGGGGGCTGCCGACCAAAATCGAGAACTTCCGGAACGAGCGCGATCCCGCGGATTTCGTGTGTTTTCGCGGGAATGACGTGGTACGAGTTTGTGACAGATGAGGAATAGACGGTCACTGTCCCTCCGCTGAGGCCCGCCTTGGTCCGCCCGCTCATCTGCACGGGGACAGTCATCGATTCGCCGGGTTTTAACGTCCGCGGGGTGAAGTTCAATTGCAGGCACCCACAAGATCCAGTGACATCCTTCACCCGAATCGGGTAGTTGGCGCGGTTGGTCATTTCCAACGTCTTCTGGGCAGTCCCTTGATAGGGGACGCTATCAAACAGAAGTTCGTTCGGAACGATTTCCAGGTCCATGGAGGTCGGACCACGGTCGACTTCCCCCATGAGAAAAGAAATGGCGTAAATCGCCAATCCTACGGCGACTATGACCGCAGCGAACTTGATACCTTGCCCCATTGCTTCCATCCCCAATATCCCGCGAAGGCCAACACCACCAACACATTCGCCACAAAGAACCAACGGCGACTGAGAGATCGACTCGCTGGCGCGGTCAACGGCACTTTTTCCGGGATAGGATCAACGCCGATCTCATTCCCACCCGCATCAAACATTTTTCCAGTTCTGGTGTCGGTCATGATTCCTGTGTCAGAGTCGAGCCGCTTGCTCGCATGAATCTCATCCAGACGAAAGAGTGAATCCGGAAACGGCTCGTTGACGCTCAGTGTGTTCGGATCGACGATCGTTACGGAAGTCCCGCCACCAAGAGCTTTCATTGGTGCCGCGTCGCGTTCGATTCGCAGTGGAAACGCATAGGAATGGCCGTCCAAATCGATCTTTTTGTATTCCTTGACTTCCAGCAACGCCAGTACACTACCACTGGGACCGATGATCTCGGTCCTTAACGGGAACCCCGACATCTCCTCGGACAACCACTGATAGATCACTCGGCCATCGTCCCACGTGCGAGTGATCACCCGGCAGGAATGTGAATCGAACTCTTCGACCACGGATTCCGTGATCTCCTCGCATTGCCGTTGTAGAAAGTTGTCTGCTCGATAATCGTTCATTCCCGATTTCGTTTTTCCGCGATAGAACAGATCATCATAGAGTGTCCAGGGGCTCTCGACGTGCCGATGACCCACTCCCAGTTGGTCCTCTTCGGGCAACCAGAAGTGAGTCTCCGCTCCATCAAAGGTCGCCACCAAGTCTGGTTTCGAGGTGACCCACTGGCCTAACTCGGAAGTGCCATACCTTTCCTGGCGGTAGCGCATTCCGTCAAAAGTGATGCGCGAGTTTTGGGCCTTTCCATCGGGTGACAAGCCACTTCGCACTTGAACAGTGTATTGCAATTGCTGCAGCATGAGCAGCGCCTCCCGGTTCTCCAGAAGCTTCGCGATTCCCAACTCGACTCCCGAAGAGGGCGGTTTCAAGTCGGTGCCCGGCGGCTGGGGATCGTCCGCTCGGAGCGACTGGCAACTCGCAAGTAAACACCAGGCCACCATTCGAGTCCATCGGTGATCCATCGTGATCTCCTCACGTCTCGTGTTCCGATCCGCGTTCAGGAATTCGGAGAGGGATCGCATCCTCCGAGAAGCACTCGAGTGGCCCCGCAGAGCCCCACTCCGATCATTTCCTCACTGGTAATCACGCCGAACGCATCGTACTCGATATACCACAACGTTCCACATTGGTTCGTCTTTTTGAGTCCCAGAGGTGTCGTAGTCGCCTGAGAATTGTGACCAGGCGCTCCACCGTAAGGCGAGTTGTAGGGGGCGCACCGGTAATTGTAGAAATACTGTTCGTAGTCGTCCCAGAACGGCCAAGTTGATCCGACAACACATTGCCCTGCTCTCCCATCACAGGGGGGCAGTGCTCTCAATGAACTCACTCCGAGGGCAAGCAGAGTCAACGTCGTCATGATCGAGGCAACACGAGGCAATCGGGTCATCATCATTCTCCACGGGGACAGCAAAACATTCACTAATTGACCAGTCTACGCCCCCCCCCCAGTGTGTCAATAGGGGATCAGATACAGAATTCCCTCAAGGAGCTGATGAAGGTGAGATGAAGGTGAGATGAAGGTGAGTTCTCGCTCCGAATGAGGGGGCGATTCCCCGCTGCGGCCGTCTCAAGACGAGCGACGGCCTGAAAGGCCATCCCACGGAATTTGTGTGGTGCCGTGGCGTTGTGGCTCCTCGTAATGCCGATTCATCCGAGTACAATCGCGATATTGCGGGAGGGTCGACCGTGTCATCGGGTTCGATGTCACCGGCTAGGTTCTCCGCCCACTGAACGAGATTCCCGGCACTTGAGTCACCTTGTGGACAACGCTGAGTCGGCCAACGAAGACGGTGAGCGCCAGACCCGGACCTCTTTAATGCGGGTCTTCGGCGAGCGGAAGCTGCATCCCCGTTCGGACCTCGGTCAGAACTTTTTGATCGATTTGAATCTCTTAGAGATCGTCGTTCGAGCGGCTGAGTTGACGCCGCACGATGTGGCACTGGAGGTCGGGACCGGCACGGGCGGAATGACGACCTTCCTGGCCAAGCAAGCGGGGCACGTCATCTCGGTCGAAGTCGATCGCCATGTGTACGCTATCGCTGTGGAGAAGACGGCGGGGCTGGACAATGTCACTTTACTGCTCACCGACGCCCTTCGAAACAAAAACAATCTGCATCCGTTGGTCCTGGAAACCATCGCCCGGGAACTCGCCGTCGACCCTGCCCGGCGACTCAAACTCGTCGCGAACTTGCCGTATCATGTGGCCGCACCGGTGATTTCGAATCTGATCGTGACCGGTCTGCCCTGGGAGCGAATGGTCGTCACGATCCAGTGGGAAATGGCCGAACGCCTGGCCGCACCGCCGGGGACCGGGGACTACAGCGCCCTGTCGATCTGGTTGCAGGCTCAGTGCCACATCGAGATCCTCAAGAAGCTCGGGCCGCAGGTCTTCTGGCCGCGGCCCCAGGTCGACTCCGCGATCGTGCTCATCACGCCGCATCCAGAAGCGGCCCGCCGGATCGCGAACCGACCGTTTCTGCACGACTTTTTGCGGCGGGTGTTTACTCTCCGACGCAAGCACCTGCGTAGCGTGTTGGCGACGGTCTACAAGGGCGATCTGGACAAGGCTCGAGGGACTGCGATCCTGGCGGGTTTGGGCCTCGGGGAAAACGCCCGGGCCGAGGAACTCCCGGTGGCCACACTCGTCGAATTGGCGAATTTGTTGTATCGAGAAATCGGGGAACGGCTGGTCGGGGAATCTTCGTCGCAAGGCGACTGAGCCACAAATCGTGAGCCGATTTCGCCCCTTCCAGATGTTTTCAACTCCCTTCGATCCGCCGACTCCGATGCTGCCGATTTTGCGGAATCTTTCTCCCATGGCAACCACGACAGGGCGGTTGACTCGATTTTCGGTCCTCACCCCACCCGAGAACACGGTCCGGACAGCCTCCGTCCGATAACTCGCATGACGGAGCGGCGGGGGCTCCTTCCGGTGTCGGGTTTCCCGTGCCGCCCCTGCCGAGGCGTTGCGAGCGAGAGTGGCGCGATGGAACGCAGCCTGAACGTGCTGGCCCTGGTCAAGGATGGCGAACGCTTCCTGTTCCTCTACGACGACAAGAGCGCTCCGCAGATTCTCCAAACCCTCGGCAAATTCGCAGCCGATCCCGAGCTGTGCTTTACGTGGTACGACGCCGCTGTGCTGAGTCAGAAAGTCCGGGCGTGCAAGCCAACAGAAGATGAAGAGCGGCCATTCCGCCGGGTGGCGTAAAGGGTGGGGCGTTGGTCGTTAGGCAAGTGACGGTCATTGATGCCCCCGTAGGACGGCCTTTCCAGGCCGTCCTTGATCGAGTCTTGCAGCCAGACGGCCAGGAAAGGCCGTCTTACGGGGAGGGTTTTTCCGCCCAAGGACTCCTCATGCAATCCGCCATCCAAGGTTTCCTCCGTTACTTGCGCATCGAGCGGAACTCGTCCGAGCATACGCTCAAATCGTACAAGGACGACTTCGCCAGCTTCGCGGCGTATCGCACCGAGCGAGTGGGGACCGAACTGGCGGTCGATGAGGTCACGATACCGATCCTGCGGGGGTATGTGACGTACCTGCATGAATGTCAGTACGCCCGGACGACGATTGCCCGGCGGTTGGCGTGCTTGCGAAGTTTCTTTCGGTACACAACTCGTGAGGGGCTCACCCCGAACAATCCGGCTAAGGCCCTCCGCACGCCCCGTGTCGGAAGGAAGTTGCCGAACTTTCTGACGACCGAGGACATCGTGCGGCTGCTCGAAGCCCCGCCCGCGAACACTGCTCCGGGCCTTCGCGACCGGGCGATCCTGGAGACGATGTACTCAGCTGGCCTCCGCGTGGCGGAACTGGTGGGGGTTAACGTCGACGACTGGGACCGCGAGGCCAATGTGCTGTTGATTCGCGGTAAAGGGAAGAAGGAGCGGATTACCCCCGTCGGAACCTACGCCGCCAAGGCCCTGGATCGCTGGATGCAAGTCCGCGTACAGGCCCCCCACGGCAAACCGCAAGAGGTCGCTGCGCTCTTCCTGAATAAGTTCGGCAAGCGACTCACCACGCGCAGTATCGGACGAATGCTCGAAGGGCACATCGCCACTTGCCGCCTGCAACAGCACGTCTCTCCGCACACATTGCGGCATACCTTTGCCACGCACTTGCTCGATGGCGGAGCGGATTTGCGAAGCGTGCAGGAACTACTGGGACACAAGAGCCTGACCACGACGCAGATCTACACCCACGTCAGCACGCGACGGCTGAAAGAGACCTACGAGAGTGCCCATCCGCATTCAAAGCGCGATGCGGGGTGACAGCCCGAGCAATTTCCGACAACGCCGCCGGACTCTCCGAGAGACCTCGAAGGAACAGGTCTCTCGGCACAGCAAACGGTTCAAGTATGCTTGTCCGGCTCCCCTCTCCCCCGGGAGAGGGGTTGGGGGTGAGGGCCGCGTGCCAAGAGGGTTCCCCTTACGGACGGGCCAAAGGGGCCCGCCTACATATTGATGGTTCCGATGAATCGGCCCATCAGATCCCAGCCCTCGGGGAGCTTCACGCCCGTCTGGCTGGCGGCGATCTCGTCATACGTCAGGGCTCCGTTATGAGACAGGCCGCGTCCCGCCATCGTGAAGGGCGTATACCCGTGGCTATGGGTCTTGGTCCGCAGGAACGTCGGGTGGTCCGGCGAGATCAGGATGCGGTAGGCCCCTTGCGACTTCAGGTACTCATGGACCGGGCCGACGATCTGCTCATCGATCGCCTCCAGGGCCTTGACCTTCTCATCGGCGTGTCCTTCGTGGCTGGCCTCATCCGTGGCTTCCACATGGACGACGATGAAGTCGATCCCGCTTTTGAGGGTCTCGATCGCGTAGCGGCCTTTCGCGGCGTAGTCCGTGTCGAGGTAGCCCGTCGCACCGGGGACTTCCACCACGTTCCAACCGAGGAGCAAGCCTAACCCGCGCAGCAAGTCAACCGCCGTGATGACCGCTCCCTGGACTCCGAATCGCTCCTTGAAGTTCTTGAGCGCGGGAGCTTTCCCCTGGCCCCACAGCCAGCACTGCGTCGCCGCGTTCTCTCCGCGGGCCGCATTCAGCGAGTTGGCCGCCAGTGTGGCCCGGCTCTTCTCCATGATGGCCCGCAAGTCGCACGCCCCGCTGCCCAGCGGCAGATGACCGGCGATCGCCTGGTCGGTGATATCGTGCGGTGGGATCGTGTAGGTGTCGTGACTAAACGGAACTGGGCGGTCGCGGCCACGCCAGATCAGCAGATTGCGATAGCTGACACCCGTGTGGAACTTAATGTTTTCGTTTCCGCAGTAAGCATGTTGCAGATCGCGAATCAGCGCAGCTCCCACATCGTTCGGGATCTGCCCCGCTGTGAAACTCTTCATGACCTCGTCAACCACCGTGACGAAGTTGCAGCGGATCGCCCAATCCTCGGGACCGAGTTCAATTCCCTGGGCCGCCGCCTCGATCGGAGCGCGTCCGGTGTGGAACTCGAGGGGGCTGTACCCGAAGAGGCTCATCGTGCCGACATCGCTGCCACTGGGGAGGCAATCCGGGACGTTGAGCGACAGTCCGCTTTCCCCCATCTGGGCGATGCGGTCCATATTCGGCACAAAAGCCGCTTGCAGCGGGGTGCGGTTGCCGAGCGATGGCTGGCGTTCGTCGGCACAACCGTCCGGGATGATGAGGGCGTACTTCATGGCGGGTTCGGGGGGGGTATTCTCGATTACTCACGCCAGTCTTGGCCGGGGATGATTCTCAGCATGAACTCATCAAACAACGGAACCGTGAACGCAGTGTCGCCATGCGTCGGACTCCAGACCATCCCCTTGGCGATCAAGTTGTTCCTGACGGGGCCTAGAGAAGTGACTTCCCTCCCCAGTTCTTCGGCAATTTTTCCAGAGCGATGAGGTCCGGGCCCGAGTTCCGCCATCGCTCGCAAATACTTCTTTTCTGCGGGAGTCAGACGGTCAAAGCGAACACGGAAAAAGCTCTCATCCAAAGCGACAACGGCGGCTTTCGAAGCCTCTTGAACGTT
>JAYSVZ010000674.1:0-11011 GCA_043718305.1 Planctomycetota bacterium
AGCATCGGCGACAGCGGGATCTCCCTGGAGTCGGTCGGTGATAGTGGTATCTCGCTCGAAGACAGCGGCGACTTCGGCGGCACGATCCCGATGATGGACATCGCCCAGGATCTCGACAGCGTCCCCGAGACGAAGTTCGAAATCCCCGCCATGCGGGACGACAGCGCTTACGAGCTGAAGATCGACCAAGGCGAAGACAGCAACTCCAACACCAAGGTTCTGAACCTCAACGACTCCGGTGAGTCGACTCTCGACGACGCCGTGTTTGATGTGGACGATGGCGACGCCGACTCGAATATGTCGGGGGACGATGACGATCTCGAAGTCGCCGATGATGCCTTCGCCGACGATGACGGCGACATGGACGTCTTCGACGATGGTGGCGATGCCTTCGGCGACGACGATCGCCAAGCTTCCCCGATAGCGGGCGGCATGCGCGGCGGCGTGGTCTACGAGCATGAATGGGGTACGGGGACTGTGGTCGGCCTGTTTATGTCGACAGTCGTGCTGTCTCTGTGCATGTTCTTGATGTTCGACCTCGTCAAAACAATGTGGGTCAACCAGCCGAAGTCGGCTGTGACGAGTGCCATCCTGAACACGCTCGCCGGACTGTATGGCGGGTGATCGTGCCTATCTCTGATCGCGCTGCTGTCCTTGTGGGAACTCGCCGTATCGGGCGAGAGGTGGCGCTACGGTTGGCTCGGGAAGGTGTTTCTATTGGGATCATCTACCGGTCCTCGAAAGTCGAGGCGGAGGATTTGTCCCGCGAGCTGTTGGCCCTGGGCGTTCAAGCGATCGCCGTGCAGTCGGCGTTAGAGACCGATGAATCAGTCCAGATCGCCCTAGACGCCATCGAGGCAGCCTGTGGCCCGATCGGATCTCTCGTGAATCTCGGCTCCGACTACGAGCGGACCCCCTTCAGTTCGCTCGACGCCGCAGCCTGGGACCGCGGAATGTCCGCAGCCCGCACAAGCTATCTGCTAGCGATTCACTCGGCTCGCCGCATGACCCTACACCCCGGACCGACAAAGGGGCGGATCGTCCTGTTTGGCGACTGGGCAGCGGGGGAGACCCCTTACCGCGATTACTTACCGTATCTGACGGGGAAGGCCGCGATTCACTTTCTGACGCGGGGACTGGCCGTTGAGCTGGCTCACGAGGGGATCCTCGTGAACGCCATTGCTCCCGGGCCGACCGTGCGGCATCCGGATATTCCGATCGATGTCTGGGAGCGCTCGGTTGTGGCCCAGACCCCGCTCCGTCGACAATCCTCGGTGGATGACATTGTCGACCTGACGATGACCCTGCTGCGGACCGAAACGATCACCGGAGAAGTGATTCGCGTCGACAGCGGGCGACACCTGGCACCGAACGGATTGGATTGACCACACGATGGCCACGCTGCACAAGATCACCAAACTGATCGACTTTTGTTATGGACACCGTCTGATGAACTACGACGGGAAGTGCCGCTATCTGCACGGCCACAACGGGCGGATCGAGGTCGACCTGGAGTCCAAAGAACTCGACCGCCTGGGGATGGTCGTCGACTTTGGGGTCGTCAAAGATGTCGTCCGCAACTGGGTCGATGTGAACCTCGACCACCGGATGCTGCTCTGCAAGCATGACCCGTTCGTGCCGATCCTGGAGGCCCAGGGGGAGCCACTCTACCTCCTGGATGAGAATCCCACCGCGGAGAACATTGCGAAGCTGATCTTCCGCCAAGCGAGCCAAGCGGGGCTCCCCATCACGGAGATTCGGCTCTGGGAAACGCCCAGCAGCTACGCCGCGTATCGAGAATAGCCCCAAACGGCGAAACGGAAGGTGTGGTCGGACGGGCAGTCCTGCCTGTCCGACAAAGTTGGAGTAGCGTGGGCTTTAGCCCACGTATTCCCTGAAGATAACGCGCGCGCGCGTGGGGGCTAAAGTCGGCTAAAGCCCACGCTACAGGGACTATTGATCGGACGTGGTGCTTTTTCCCGTCCCACTTCGAACGACGCACCCCAATAACAAAGACCGCTCGAAGCAGCGTCCGAGCGGTCAATGTTGGTCCATGAATCGCCGTCAGCGACGGCCATCAGCCGAGTTCGTTAGAAGTCGCCGTCTTCCGTGGGCTCTTCCTCTTCCTCGTCGTCGGTCTCGTCGTCGTCGTCATAGTCGCCATCGTCGTCGAAATCTTCGTCGTCGAACTCCTCGTCGTCGAAGTCTTCGTCATCAACGTCGTCGTCTTCCAGATCGTCGTCTTCCAGATCGTCCTCGTCGTCGTCGAACTCCTCGTCGTCGCCAGCCTCTTCCGTATCGTCTTCGTCGTCCTTCATCAGAACGTCAAACGAAGAGAGGCCCATGAGGGCGGCGGTCCCGATCCAACTCGGGCTTTCCAGTTCAGTCATTGTGTTGTCAGTCAGGATCATCGGGGGGCTCCCACCTTGAGCAGGGACTCTCGGGACATGGTCGAGGGCGGCAGTCTGAAGACCCTCCGCTCCGCAGTCAACTCCGCGAATCTCTTCAGATTCACTTCCACTTGTTGCGTTCGTTATCGGATAAAACCAGCTGTGTCAAGCGGGGGCCGAAAGTCCCCACGCAATTCCACAGCTTCCTTTCCGACGCGGTCATGATCGGACACCGTTTTCAGCGACGTGAACGAAAATTCGGGAATCCTCGCAGACGAGGAAAATACTGGGCCATTTGCAGGTGTGGAACTCAGTCTGGGGGTGGCTGGGGGGCAGCATACCGGGTCTGATCGGGCACTTCGGCATCGCGAAAAGCCTGCTGCCGTTCGCCACATTTGCTGCATTGCCCGCAGTGATCTCCCGTGATCGGTGTCATGCAGGTCAGCGTCAGCTCCAGGGGCAGATCGCAAAACCGACGGATCAGTGTCGCCTTGTCGATGGTCCGGTACGGAGCCCACACGCGCAGCGGGTGGTTCAGTCCCGTGCCGAGTACCCGCCCGTATTTCTCAAAAAAATCGGGTGTCCCGTCCGGAAAAGGGTTACAAGCGAGCGATCCCATGGCGATGGCTGAGATTCGATGGAGGCTGCCCCAGACGCCCGCGATCCCCAGCAGCAAGATATTTCGCCCGGGAAGATAGACCTCCTCGTCGGGCGTCCCGCTCGGCGGAACCCCCTGCCCCGTCAGGCTCCAGTGCGTTCCGTAGACGGACTCCACGGGCAGGACCAATTCGGTCAGCGGGTGGATATTCGGTTGAGCAATGGCTCCCAGGAATCGTCGCAGAGCCTTCCGCTCCGGCTCTTCCCAGATCATTCCCATCGCCACATGGACTGGAAAGATCTCGTGGGCTTTCGCCAAATCGGCGATCAGCACACAGCTATCCAGTCCTCCACTGCTGAGTACGGCGATTCGCTCCATGGCGGTTTCCGAAAACACGATGAGTACGGCCTCCCGTCCTCACGGGATCGAAAGCAAAGGTTAACGGCCTGACCCAGTAAACGACACTCACCGTGAAAATGCTGCGAACCGGCGAGAAGCGACAGAGGACAGTGGCCTGGAATCGATTGGTCTTGATCGATGAGGAAACATTCATGAACATTCTATTGTTATGATCGAGTCGCCGAGCAATCTCGTGGTTCTCTCCGGCCTCAGTCCCTTTGGGCGAGGCGGGAAGCGGGATTGCTATGTCGACCCGCGCGACCCGGACCGCTGCATCAAGGTCGCCAAGGTGGGCTTGGAACCGGAGCGACTCCTGGCCGCTGCTCCCTGGTGGGCTCGGTGGCGCAAAACGGCAGACGACTTCGATAAGAATTACCGGGATTGGGAGATGTTGCACCGCTTGGATTTTCAAAGCAAAACGGCGGCCTTGAGCTTCCTGCCGCAATGCTTCGGCTGGGTGGAAACGGATCGGGGACGTGGCCTGGCCATTGAGATGATCCGTGATCACGACGGATTGATCTCGCGCAGCTTTAAGGACTACCTGTGGACGGAAGGATACAATTCGCGAGCCCAATGGGCTGTTGAACAACTCGTCCAGCAGATGCGGCAATGCCCCCTGGCGACCCGCACGCTGGTCCTTTACAACTTCGCAACCCAAGTCCGGGCGGATGGAAGCTTGCGCCTTGTCTTCATTGATGGCATGGGAGCCACAGAATTGATCCCGCTTTCGAGGTGGAGCACCCGCATCGCGAGTTGGAAGACGGAGCGAAAGATCAGACACCTGCTTCAGCAGATCAAGGATCTCACCGCCCAACGCGAACGCGGGGAAGACCCCGGACGCTGGGGGTTCTTGTTATCACGCCGGTAGGGCCGACGAAGTCAGTCAGGCACTTCGGAATTTCGGAAATGGCCGGATTGAGGTTTGTGCTCAGGGAGAACTGTCATTCGGCCAATTCCGAATTTCCGAAGTGCCTGACCCCGGATCGGTGTATCAGTAAGAATTCTGCCGAATTCTGCGCCCCCACTCTTACGGTCTTAACCCCGGCACGCCGACGACTCGTCCGTAGGCCGAAACGAGATCGGCGGGGGTCATGCCGTAGGCCCGCATGAGGCTGTCCTGCCAGGTGAGGCCCTCTTTGATTCCGTTGAAGAAGAGGCGGAACTGGTCGGGGCTCGACTTGGCCAGAATCTCGACCATGGAACTCGCGATCCCGTATTGCCACGGCTCGATCGGACGATCATCAAAGAAGGTTCCGCCGAGCGTCCCCTCGAGTTTGATCTGATCGATGGCATTCCTCTGGCGATTCACCGTGGTCTTGCAGGTCGGAACGGCAATCCCGGCGATCCAGTCGGCGATCCCTTCGTTGAACCACGATGGAATATGGACGGTCGATTTGTAACGGTGCATGTACCCGTGAGCCGTTTCGTGAACAAGCAAGGATCCGAAGTGCTCGGGACTTTGGCCGCGATACGCCGAGACAATCACGCGACCATCCGAATACGAGTGGCACAGCCCTTGCGTCGATTCACCGGGGATGTTCTCCATGAACTTCTGCTCGAACTCGGTGAAATGCTCCTTCGAAACAAAGGCAATCACGACGGCCTTCCCGCGCCAGATGTTATGCCCCGGCTGATAGCCAAAGGCTTGTCCGAGCGACTCATTCATCTGATCGAGTTGCCGCAGGTAAGGCGTCAGTTGAGCCGTCGGCATGTCACTCAGAAACAGAAAATACTGGGTCTCGACCAACTGCATCGGCAGCGACGAGAAGTGGGCCTTCACTTTGTCCATGTACTCTTTCCCCTCGGCCAGATACTTCGCCTGGTCCGTCTCGGAGATCGGATCCCAGATCCTGTGCCGCGAGGTCGCGAGCCGCTCCGCAATCGCCTGGTCCCGCTTGGCCACGTCGACCAGCACGTGATACTTCTGCTGGGGGAGATAACCCAGCAAATAAGTTTTCCCCTCCAGTTCTAGCTGGAAGACTTGGTCGGTCGGGATCTTTCGCGACTTCTTCTGGTTGGCGAGAGTCACTTCAATCGAACGAAACCGGTCCCGAAGTTGCTTACTTCGCAAGAACTCTTCGAGCATGGCTCCGGTCTCCTTCTTTCCGTTTTTTAAGAGCACATCGAGCGTCTGACCCCGCAGGGCGTCGAGCTCCGCCTCCGTGAGCGAAAACTCCAAGTGCGCCGCTTCAACGGAGTCCTTGGCCGTCGATGCCGCCGAAGCGACCGGTCGGGTCTGAGCTGTGGCCGCTGATTCGCAGAGCAGCCAGGCCACGGATAAGAGGGCCATGCACACGGGCCAACGGTTCGTGAACATGGCGGCACAAACTCCCAAAGTGTGAGAAGAGTCCTCCGCTGAGCATCAGACCAATTCGGCGATTGGTCGGCGGTGATCCAGAATGTACTGGGGACGGCCAGCGGTGTCGACAAGCTGGTTCACTTCGAGGTCGATCCCGAGTTGGTGGTAGACCGTCGCGAAGACCTCTTGAAGATGGATTGGATTGTTATCGGCCCGTTCACCCAGGCGGTTCGTGGAGCCAATCACTTGGCCCGTCTTGAGACCGCCGCCCGCCATCCAGAAGAACGCCGCTTGCGGCCAGTGATCGCGACCGGCGGTCCCATTGATGCGCGGCGTCCGGCCAAACTCACCCGACATCAGAATGATGGTGTTGTCAAGCAGTCCATGATTCTCCAGATCTTCGATCAGCGCACTCAACGCCCGATCAAGAGCGGGCAACTGCTTCCGCATCGATACAAAGTTTTGACCATGCGTATCCCACCCGCCCCATGAGAGGGCCACACTCCGCACACCTGCCTGAATCAACTTGCGAGCCAGCAAGAAGCGGTCATTTTCACGATTCTTCTTGATGCCGTAGCGTTCCAGAACCTCGGGCGATTCCTTCGACGTATCCAGCGCCGCCGCCACCTTGCCCGAGGTGATCAACGACATGGCCCGTTGCTCGAAGCTATCGAGGGCGGTCATCATCCCCTTGGCATCCGACTCGGATCGGAATCGGTCGAAGCCCGCGAGCAGTGCATTCCGCTCACCCAATCGGGACTCGGTGACCATCTTGTTTAACGAGAGATTCTGCCTGGCAGCTCCGTCCGGGCGGAACGGCATATGGACCGGTCCGAGAAAGCCCGACTTCCCCCAGTTATTGAGGTCAACGGCCGTGGGGGCTGTTCCCTGCTCGGTCGTCAGCGCGGGTCCGTAGAGCTTCGAGAGTACCGAACCTACACCGGGCCGTCCGCCCTGATTCTTCAGGTCGCGTTCCGACCAGCCGGAGTCGGACTGCCGGGGGTCATGTTCGTTACTCATTCCGGTGATCGACCGGACGATCACCGTCTTGTCGGCGACAGAGGCCAGCATCGGCATCAGCTCGCAAATCTCCATCCCGGCGACCTTAGTCGCGATCGGCGAGAACTCGCCTCGGAACTCCTTCGGAGCCAGCGGCTTCAAGTCGAAGGTGTCCATGTGGGTCGGCCCACCGGGCAGATAGATATTGATGATCGACCGCCCCGTGGCCTTGGCCCCGGCAGTCGCTTCAGCCCGCAACAATCCCGACAGAGACAGTCCCGCGATTCCGGTCGCCCCGACCATCAAAAAGTCCCGCCGCGAGGCACCATCGCAAAACCGACGGGCCGCACCGGTGAAACCGAACATATGAGGACTCCTGCCAGCGGGCTGTGAACATCAGTTCCGAATCATACATCGGCCCAAGGACACATATCAATTGAAGTTGATTCGGAGAGGCGAGTTCTGATTCCCCAGCGAGAAGGGCGAGGGCGAACGAATCGCCGGGTCGAGTGGAATCGGCAGCCCCCCTCCGATAGAACCTCATCGAGCGAATCGTTGCTCTCCAAGAACGATTCTCTCCGGTTCGGAGTTCAGGTTGATTATGGCGAGTGATGCACCACAGGAGATCAACGCGGGGGAACGATTTGCCTTCGGGGCCAATTGGGCGGCATTCCTCTCGGTGATCTCATCCGAGCGAATCGAAGCGGCAAAGGCTGCGCTGGGCCAACTGCTGCGGGCGGAATCGCTCGTGGGGAAAACTTTTCTCGACATTGGATCGGGGAGTGGTCTCTCTTCACTGGCTGCTCATCGGATGGGGGCGAAAGTGACCTCGTTCGACTACGACCCGCAGTCGGTCGGTTGTACTTCGGAACTGCGGCGGCGATACGCGCCGGATGCATCGAACTGGACGTTGCAAGCTGGCTCAGTTCTCGACCCGATCTTTATGGACTCGCTCGGGGAGTTTGATGTCGTCTATTCGTGGGGTGTTCTGCACCACACCGGTCAGATGTGGAATGCGATCGAGCAGGCCATTTGCCGCGTCGCCCCGCAAGGCCAGCTCTTCATCGCCATCTATAATGACCAGGGGGCACTCTCCCGATTCTGGACAAGGGTCAAGCGGATCTACTGCTCGGGCATTGCGGGCCGCTGGGCGATGATGGCCGTGTTCATCCCTTACTTCGCAGCCCGGCATCTCGCCCGAAAGCTGCTCTCGATTCGTCCGGAGAGTTCCCTCACACTCTCCCGGGGAATGTCGGTGTACTACGACTGGATCGACTGGCTCGGGGGATACCCCTTCGAAGTCGCCAAGGTCGAGCAGCTACTGCACTTCTGCCAGGCTCGCGGGTTGACACTGGAGAATCTGACAACGACGAACCGGCTCGGATGCAACGAGTTGGTACTCCGCCGTGCGGGCGATCAAGCTTGATTTGATCGGGTGAGAGTCCGGACAGGACGTTAACCCGCCCCACATGAAGTCGCAGATCAGTAGCAGCCAGCAGTCAGATTCGTCATAAAGATCGTGTTACTCGTCGAGCCAAGAATGGGTGGGTCATGAAGTTGCTTCGTGCGATCGGTCAGTATTCCATCCTGATGCTTTGGGCCTGTCACGGGTCGACGGCAGAACCGCCACAGAGCGCTCTCATTGCGGAGGCACCGGCCAAGGCGGAGACACCGAAAGCGGAGCCGACTCCCCGGACGGGCCAAGACTGGCCGTGCTTCCTCGGCCCGCAGCACACGGGAATCTCGGGTGAGACGGGTCTGCTGGAGAGTTGGCCCGCCGCTGGTCCGCCACGTCTCTGGGATCGCCAGCTTGGAACGGGGTACAGCGCCCCCTCGGTGATCGGAAACTCTCTCGTCATGCACCATCGCGTGGGTGACGATGAACTCGTCGAGTGTCTGCGGGCCGACACTGGCGAGTTACTCTGGAAACGAGCTGATCCGAGCCAGTTCAACGACCCGTACGGCTACAACAACGGGCCGCGCTGTTCCCCAGTCCTGACGAAAGACCACTGTTACACGCTCGGGGCTGAGGGGCGGCTGCTCTGCTTGTCGATGAGCGATGGGGCCTTGATATGGCAGCGGGAGCTGCGCAAAGAGTACACCATCCCGGACGGGTTCTTTGGGATGGGGGCCAGTCCGCTGCTGGAAGGGAACACGCTCATCGTCCTCGTCGGAGGGCAGCCGAACGCGGGCGTCGTCGCCTTTGACGCCTCGACCGGGAAGCCCATTTGGGCCAACGTCGGCAAGGCGACCTGGGACGGGGCCGCGACCGGCTGGTCGGGCGAAGAGAATTACGAATGGACCGGCGATGAGATGGTTGCCAGCTACTCGACACCGATCTGCGAAACGATCCATGGAAAGCGGCACCTGCTCTGCCTGATGCGGCAGGGGCTCGTCTCGCTTGATCCTGAAACGGGAAAGGAGCAGTTCCACCACTGGTTCCGCTCCCGGGTCCATGAGTCAGTCAACGCCGCCCAACCCGTTGTGGAGGGCGACACGATATTTTTGACCGCAGCCTATCGCGTGGGGTCAGCCCTGTTGAAGGTCCACCCGGACGGAACCCAGTTCAATGTCGTCTGGGGAAACCCGAACAACATGCTGGCCCACTGGTCAACGCCCATCCACCACGAGGGGGTGTACTACGGCTTCTCGGGGCGGCATGAGAATGAGGGAACCTTCCGCTGCATCCGGGCCGACTCCGGAGAGGTCGCCTGGAAAACGATCGGCGTGAGCGAAGCGCGCATCGCCGAGCTGAAGCAAGCCCCCGATGGGAGCATCGTCGAGTCCAAAACGAACAAGCCGGTCGTCTTTCCACTCTATGGCCGGGCCTCGAAAATTATGGCCGATGGAAAGTTTATCGTCCTGGCCGAACGGGGCGGGATGCTGTCACTGGTGAAGGTCAACGCCAACAAGTTCGAAGAGATTTCCCGCTGCGCGATCGACGGGATGAAATACCCCGCCTGGACCGCGCCAGTTCTGTCCCACGGTCGGTTGTTCTTGCGATGCGAAGATCGGTTGATCTGCTTGGATTTACAGAAGCCGTGACCGGGCGACCTTTCCGCAACCCCAAAACTGTGCTTGGACGCAGTTCCTGACATCGCAGTATTGCGTCACTCCCCGATCAGCCTTACAACGCAGACCGCGTTCGCCCCCTCCTCGATTGCCGAGCCTTCTCTGTGACACAAGCTCTCTTTGGTTCCCGCCCCGCAGACCTTGTCAACAACCCACTGCTCACCGAGCAGGGGACGCCGCGCTTCGACACCATTCAGGCCGAACACATCATCCCGGCAGTCCGCTGCATGCTGGAGCGGGCCAGTGCGGAGTTGACGCGGATCGAGGCCGCAATTGAGCCGACATGGGCGGGTGCGGTGGAACTGTTTGATCCCTTGAACCGGATGTTTGAACGGGTCTGGGGGCCGGTGACGCATCTCTTCGGGGTCATGAATTCAGACCCGCTGCGGGAAGCGTTCGAAGCGGTCCAACCCGAGGTGGTCCAGTTCGGGCTGCGCATCTCGCAAAGTGAGCCATCGTACAAGGCGCTGAAGACGCTACGTTCTGGTTCCGCCTGGGCGGGCCTCGACTCGGCTCAGAGACGGATCGTCGATCGTAAGATCCTCAGTTGTGAACTCTCGGGGATCGGACTGAGTGGTGTCGCGCGCGAGCGGTTTAATGCCATCGAGACGGAACTCTCACAGGTCGGAACCGACTTCTCGAACCATGTGCTCGATGCGAACAAAGCGTGGTCGGTGTTGATCACTGACGAAGCGGATACGACCGGTTGGCCCGACACACTGCGGCGGATGACCTCGGGGGCGTTTAACCGACTGAAGGCCGAGACCGATGCCGAAGCGACACCGGAAGCGGGCCCGTGGCGGGTCACGCTTGAGATGCCGATCTTCAACTCGTTCATGCAGCACTGCGCGAACCGGTCGCTCCGCGAGCAGGTCTACCGGGCCTACATGACGCGGGCCTCATCCGGAGAACTCGATAACACCGAACTCTGCGTGAAGCACCTCGCCTTGCGACAAGAGAAGGCCCGCCTGCTCGGGTACAAGGACTACGCCGCGCTGAGTTTGGCACAGAAGATGGCCCCGAGCGTCTCCGCCGTCGAGGAGATGTTTGGAACACTGCTGACCGCTTCGCTTCCGGGGGCCCGCCGCGATCTGCATGAGGTCACCGCTCAGGCACGCGCTCATGGCCAAACGGCCCCGATCGAGCATTGGGATGTGGCCTTCTGGGCCGAGCGGGTCCGCGAAGAGCGGTACGACTTCAAGGAAGAAGAGCTGCGCCCGTACTTCTCGCACGAGACGGTGCTGAGCGGCCTCT
>JAYSVZ010000675.1:0-11004 GCA_043718305.1 Planctomycetota bacterium
TCCTCCTTTTCGGCGCGGCGGTACGAACACGACTTCGCCCTCCGCTGACTCTTCACTCTCGCCGCTCTTCTCAATCCCTTCCTGGGACACATCAATCACATCATCATCCGGATCCCAAGTCGGCATCTTGAAGCTGTTGCCGATGCCATAGATCGAGGCTTGCAACTCTTGTTGATGCGGGAACTCCGACAGGAACAGACTCGGCACCGAGGTCATCAAACGGCCCCGCAGCGCCCGCACAGCGGTGTGCGTCAGGAACAGTTCCCGCTTGGCCCGCGTCATGCCCACGAACATCAGACGACGCTCTTCCTCAATCGCGCTGCGGTTCTCATCTTTCACGGCCCGCTCGTGGGGGAGCAGTCCCTCTTCCACACCAAGAATGAACACGACGGGAAACTCCAGCCCCTTGGCCGCGTGCAACGTCATCAGCGTGACGCTCCCGGCGGCGGGGTCGAGTGAGTCGGTCTCGCTGACAAGGGAGACTTGTTCCAAGAACCCCGCGAGTGTTCGATCATCGCCTGCGGCGTCATCGTATTGGCGAGATGCGGAGACGAGTTCATCCAAGTTCTGAAGCCGTTCGTGATCGTCGGGATCGGGACTGGCTGCCAGCGATACGCGGTAGCGGCTCTTCTCCAACACGGCATCAAGCAAGTCACCGACCGACCCCGCATCGGCCAGCGAACAGCTACTGATTAATTCTGCGAACAGCTTGAAGGCAAAGACCGCCTTGGGACTCAGCTTGCCGACTTCCTTGGCACGCGGGCAGGCTTCGAGTGGTGTGATGCCCTGGCTATCGGCCCATGCCAGGAGTCGGTTCCGCGAAGTCTCGCCGAGTCCCCGCAGTGGCTTATTAATCACCCGAATGAACGCCGCGCGGTCGCTGGGGTTCGAGATCAGCCGCAAGTACGAGATTGCCGTCTTGATCTCGGCTCGCTCGTAGAAGGCCACGCCCGCTGCGATCTGGTAGGGCACCTTCATCCGCTGCAGCGCGAGTTCGACTTGCCGCGAAAGAGCATTCGTCCGGTAGAAGACGGCCACGTCCGCAGGTCGCCACCGCCCATCCTCGACCGCCAGTTGGATGCGGCCGGCGATGCCGTCCGCCTCATCATTCCCGTTTTCGTAGAGCAGCCCTTTGACCTGCGGTCCCGACGGCTGGGTCGCGATCAAATGCTTCTCCTTGCGCTGTGTGTTGTGCGCGATCAGCGAATCGGCAGCCGACAGGATCTCGGGCGAGCTGCGAAAGTTCTCTTCCAGCCGAATCAACTTGGCCGCCGGAAAGTCCTTCTCAAACCGCAAGATGTTCGCGATCCGCGCCCCGCGCCAGCCGTAGATCGACTGGTCTGGATCACCAGTGACGCACAGGTTCGGGAACCGCTGCGAGAGAGCCAGCACGATCTGGTACTGGGCTGCGTTCGTGTCCTGGTACTCGTCGACCATGATGTACCGAAACCGCTGATCGAGCGACTGCCGCAGCTCCTCGTTTTCGGTGAGCATCTTCGCGGTGTGCATCAGCAGATCGTCGAAGTCGACGCTGTTGGCCTCCAGCAATTTCTTCTGGTAGGCCGGGTAGAGTCTGGCGGTCATGCTCTCCCACAAGTCTCCCGCCGCGTCGCGCATCTGCTCCGCATAGACATCGTGCGTGATCAGATCGTTCTTGAGCTGGGAGATGCGCCAGGCGATCTTGTCGGGACCGAAGTGCGAGGTGTCGATGTCGGCATCGTGCATCGCCTCGCGAAGCAAGGATCGCTGATCCCCCGTATCGAGAATCGAGTAGTTCGGTTGCAGCCCGACCACTTCCGCGTATTGCCGCAAGATACTGGCACAAAACCGGTGAAATGTCGAGACCCGCACACGACTGCCGGGGAGCAGATGCTGCACCCGTTCGGCCATCTCCTGCGAGGCTTTATTAGTAAAGGTGATCGCCAAAATCTGCCACGGCGGCACCCCCCGCTCGACGAGGTGCGCCACGCGTCGCGTCACCACGCGCGTCTTCCCCGACCCCGGTCCGGCCAAGACAAGTAACGGCCCGTCGAAGTGCTCGACGGCCATCTGCTGGCTCAAAGTCAAACCATCCATCAACGACACGCGGGAACTCCATTTCAGGGCGGAAGCGGCCAGTATACGCAGCCGTAAGCGACAGTGTCAGTCAGCTTGGGGCGCTGAAGTCGTGAGAGTGTGTGCATCCCAAACGTCGGAGAATTGACCCCCACGGGGTCTCGTCTCATAGCCCAGGGTTGCCCGCACGGCGGGAAACCCTGGGTTTCGATTGATTTCAGCCGTTTCAACCCCAACGGGGTTGCGTCAGTCATCGGACGCAACCCCGTTGGGGTTGAATGGTATTGGGGATGCGACTGACCCAGGGTCTGCCGCTCCGCAGCCGCCCCTGGGCTATGAGGCGCGACCCCGCTGGGGTCAAAGACCGGAACGTTTCCGAACTCACCGGCGTTTGTGATGCACACACGCCGTGAGACTTCAGCGATTTCTGCGATGCCCGACAAAAGTCCTTGTAGCGTGGGCTTTAGCCCACGCAAGAGCGTTATCTTCGGAGAAACGTGGCAAATTCGACTTCTGTCGGAAACGTCATTTCATCCGTCAGAATTCTTACGAATTCTGCTACCCCGCATCGGCTCTTAGCGAACTCAAGATGGGTAACCGCGAGACCTCGCGCACGGCGGCCAGACTCGACAGCATTCCGGCTCCAAAAACGGCGATCACCGTCGCCAACAGCCCCGGCCAGGAGACATCGGCGGAGATACTGAACAGATGCGGGGCCATCGCGACGGCTGCGGCGATGGTGCCGATGGATAGGCCGAAACCGAGGAGGCAGGCGTTCTCCAGAAGCACAATCCGGCGGAGGGTTTGTGTGGTGAACCCGACCGCGCGGAGCAAGGCCAGCTCGCTGCGGCGTTCCCAGACATTACGCATCATCACCACGCCCAAGCCAACCGTCCCAAGCAGCAGCCCCAAGCCGCCGAGAGTTTGAAACGTCGACAGATACGTGTTCTGCACCGCCAGGAAATCGGCCAAGCGGTCAGCCACCCGCTCCGCATCAAAGCCCGTGTCGGCAAGGTCGGTCTCAAGCAACGTCGTGAGTGCCGCAGCCTGGGGCGGGTCGACCTCTATCAGGAAGTAGCGATACCCCGCTGTCTCGGGGAACAACTTCAGCAAGTGCTCCTCCGCCATCAGCAACACCCCTTGGAAGACACTGCCGTCGAGCATCCCCTTCACGGCGAGTGAGCGTTTGCGGTGTTGGGCATCTTCGATTTCGATCGTCGCGCCGATCCCCTTGTGCAGTGAGTATTGGAGCGTGTTCAAATCGCCCAAGACTGGGATTGGGCCATCCGCTTCCACGGGTTGCGCCAGCAACCGCCACGGGTCGCCACTGCGAGTATCGGCGAACTTGAATCGCTGTTCGGATGCGAGCTGATCGATCACGGCGGGGGGCAAGCCGAGGATCGTCGGCATCTGGGTCTGGTACAGATTGAGGCAACTCGCGTTCTCGCCGGGCCGGACGCGAAGCGCCATGAACTTGGCCGCCGAGAGGAGGGTTTCAGCCTCGGGGCGATGTCGTAAGTTCACCCCGAGCTTGGTCCGGCCCGCTGGTGTGTTGAGGTCGAACAGCAGCGGCTGGTTCGTCTCGGCGACGAGCGTAAAGCCGCCGTTCCCGGAGTCGCGGCGCGGGGCCTCGACTGCTGGGTTCCTTCTCCCAGAGGCGACAGCGATAACGAGGAAAGTGGCCGACGCGATGAGGCTTGCTGTGAGCAAACTGCGTGATCGGTTCCGCGCTGCATTGCGAAGGGCCAGTGTCAGCAGAGCCCGCCACCCGCTGCCGCGAACACTCGTCCCGCGATCGACAGCCAACCATCGCCCCAAGCCGAGCAGCCCGGCCACCAACGAAGAAATCCCGCCCAGAAAGAACGCAATCGTCCGCCACGAGAACCCCGCGAACGCTTCGGTCGAGGGGACCAGCCCCAGCAAGCCAGCCACCAGCAACACTCCACTGAGGAGCGCCATCGCCGGAAACAAAAGGCGGCGACCAGTCCCGCTGGTCCTCTCAGAAACAGGGTTCTGGCCACCACTCGTCAACAACTGGCGAGGAGCTGCGGAGGTCAGTTGGAGAGCCGAGCGCCGAATCAGGAACGCCGACATGAGGACCGCGATGAGCCACCCGATGATGAGACTCGCGGGCCGCACGCTCAGGGCTAGGCCCTGTGTCCCGACCGCTCCTGACCACCACGTCGTGAGCCCATAGATCATCAAGCGGGCATAGAGCACTCCGAGGACGAGACCGAGTAACCCGCCGAAACTGGCCAGCGCGAGACCTTGCGTCAGCAGTTGTCGCTTCACCAAGTGGGGAGGCCAACCGACACCGAGCAAGACCCCTAACTCACGTCCACGCTGTTCCAACCCGAGCCGGAAGAGCAGTGACACCAGCATCAACGCCGATGCAATCAGAAACAAACTGAACCCCATGAACAGCCCCGTGAAGTCGGTCGTCCCCTGAGCGGCCATCAAGCCCCGCAACTTCACTGGCTCGACGGCGAGACCAGTGACCGAGCTGTCCATGGCGGTGAGCCATTTCTGTTGGACCTCGGTCGCGAAGTCGGGTGCCTCTCGACCAGCGGGAATCGCGATTCGCAGCGATGTCCGCCGCCCGTAGCGGCTCTTCCAATGTTCTTCCGCCCCAGCCAACGATAGAAAGACCTTGGGCGTCGTGCGGTGTTCCTTCCAATACTCATCATCGCGGTCGGTGATGCGGTCCTTCTTCAGGGGGAACGGCTCGCGCCAATCGGCGTACGTCTCGGCATCGGTGACGCCGGCCACCTGCGGCGTGAACCCGCGATCGGCTGCGATCCCCGCCAGCCGGACGACACCGGTCACGCGAAACTGCTTATCAATCTCCGGCAGCTCGCCGCGATCGCCCACCATGTGATACTTCAAGGTGACCGCATCGCCGGTCGTCAGACCGAGGTCGCTCGCCAGCCACTCGTTGAGGGCGACCTCGTCGACGGCCTGTGGGGCCTGACCCGAGAGGTACTCGAAGGGACCGAACGGGGCCTCACTGGATGGGTCGACACCGGCTGCGATGGAGTACATGGAGAACTTGGTTTGGTCCTTCGGGTTCACCATTTCGTTGAGCAGATAGACCAGCACCGGCGATGTGGTCCACTTCTCGGCTGCGGCGACCTTCTCGGCAGCGGCGACGGAACTGTCGTCGAGAAACATCCGCTCGCTCTCGATGGAGAGCGTTCCGCGTTCCGCGTTCGTCACGATGCGGAGCGAGAGATCGTCGAGCTTGAGATGACGATGGATGGCATCGGTCAATCGTTGGGCGGCCTCTGGTCCGATGTTGTCTGGCACCGGTGAGCTGGGACGCCCGATCAAGAGCGAGTTCGCGCGCGCGGGCTTCTCGGCAATCTTTCTACGCGGTGAGGCTGGTGTGAACTGCAACCCGAGTTGCGTTTGCAGCTCTTGCAAGTCGACGAACGCATTCAGCGGCAAGGTCTGACTCGGGTTCAGCCCGAACCGCCCCGGCATGGCATCGTCGGAAAAGACATGGCTCACAGTCAGTGGCAGTTCGACCACGGTCTCCTCGCGCTCGCCGAGCAAGGCATCGCGGGGAATCGTCGGCGGGATTTCAACGACCACGGACGCTTTATCGCCGACTTTCAATTCGAGTTGTTCGGCCAGACGGCGACTGATGGCGAGTCCCTCGGGGGGAGCATCCACGCCCGCTAGCGTCCAGAAGTGGGCCTCGACGCCGTACACCTCGACATGTCCCGCGCGGCGCGTGCTGGTGTCTTTGACCGTCCCCGTTTGCACACTGCCAGTGACGATAATCGCGGGAGCCCGGGTTAGACCAGCGGCCTCGGGAGCGAGTCGCGTGGCCAAGTCCTCTCGAAAGAACCTCGGCCCGCGCACGACATGGTCGACTCCACCCAGTCGCTCCAGCGACATCCGCCGCAAGCTATCGCGGACCGAGTCCCCCACAATCAAAGCCCCAGTGATAACCGCCGTCGCCAAGGCCACACCCAGCACGACTGCGAAATGCGATCGGGCAAAGTGACGAAGGGTCGAGAACCAAAACGACCGACGGGTGAACATGCGCTGCTCCCAACGGCCCGGAATGCAATGGGCCTGAGAATGCAATCTACTGAGGAACGCATGATACCGGGAGGGTAAGATCAAGATCATCCCGGATGAGCTACTCGTGTTGGTCCGACCTCCCAGGATTTCCGAACCCAGTCGGGAATGAAATCCGTAGAACACGCGACCGAGCCATTCGGAATCGGGAACCGTCACTGGGCCACTCCCCGTTGGGCGTCGAGTTTCTGTCGAGCTGTGAGACCGGTGGCAATCTACAGGTCGTTTCCCGAGCCGCCGATTCTGGTGTAGCCTGTAGAACGGGGCCGTTGGCCTGTTCATCGGCACATGGCGGAACTCCTCACTCCTGGACCACTTCGTGGACCCCACTCCTCGCATCTACCTCGACAATGCGGCCACCACCTTTCCAAAGCCGGAGAGTGTGGTTCGTGCGGTGGCGGAGTACCTCACCCACAATGGAGCCGCTGCGGGACGCGGCACATCGCGGATGGTGCAAGCTGTCGATCGGCGGATTAGCGAGGCCCGGGCGGCACTGGCGAAGTTGTGGAATGCCCCCGCGCCGCGCGGCATCATCTGGACAGCGGGCGGCACCGATAGTTTGAATCTCGCGATTCACGGTGTCTTGCGGGCGGGAGACCATGTGGTCACGACCGAGCTGGAGCACAACTCTGTGCTGCGGCCACTCCATGTGTGGGAGTCTGATCGGGGAGTCAGCGTCACCCGAGTAGCGCCCGATGAAGACGGGCGAGTCACCCCCCAAGCGATCAGGGCAGCCTTGCGCCCCGAGACGCGGCTGGTCATCGTGACACATGCTTCGAATGTGACGGGGGTGATCCAGCCGATTGAGGAGATTGGCGAGGCGCTTCGATCGCGGAGCGAGTTGCTCTACCTCGTTGATGCCGCTCAGACGGCGGGGCATGTGGCAATTGATCTGGAGCGATCGCGAATCGACCTCCTCTGTTGTTCTGGTCACAAGGGGCTTCTCGGGCCGTTGGGGACGGGCGTCGTCTGGATTCGTTCGTCGCGCGAGGTCGATGTTCGCCCCTTTCGCCAAGGGGGGACGGGCACCCACAGCGAGTCCCCCGTCCAGCCGACCGAATCGCCGGACCGCTACGAGTCGGGAAACTTGAACGTTCCCGGGATCATCGGTCTCGCAGCCGGAGTCGACTGGATTGCCGAGCGCGGCTTGGCGACGATCACGGCACGTTGCCACACTCTCACGCAACAGCTCTACGCTGGATTGACGGGACTGCCGCGAGTACACGTCGTGACGCCGGACCCATCGCGGATCGCCAATGCCGGCGTGGTGAGCTTTACCGTGGATGGAATCGACCCAAGAGTGGTCGCAAACTTACTCGACGCCCATTTCGGCATTGAACTCCGTGCGGGCTTTCATTGTGCCCCACTGGTTCACCGATCTCTAGGGACGACGGACCAGGGGGGAACACTCCGTGCGAGCCTTGGGCCCTTCTCGACGGAGGGGGAGATCGATGCGCTCCTGACCGCTCTGGCCATGGTCACGGTCGCCATGTAGGGCCACCGACGAATGGGCACTGCCAACAGGATGGCTTGAGGTGCCACTGGCGGTCGCTTTGGACCGCCAGTGTTTACGAGCCTTATGATTGCTCGATCAACAACTGTCCGATAGTCGTGGATCGCTCCGCGATCCAACGTTGGTTCGCGGAGCGAACCACGACTATCATTTGTCGAATGGTCTTTAGACCGTCTCCGATTCTGACTGACCCTGCTCGACAAGGCTGCTGAGGGACTCGTCGTCTTCGTCGCTCTTGTCGAGTGAATCCAGCACCACCAAGGGGTCGACGATCTGCCAAGCGGGCATCTGGGCGAGCAAGCTCGTCAGCAGCATGCCCCCTCGCAGCATCCAGACCACATAGCCGACGGTCAGCGAAGCACCCGCCAAGGCAGGCACCTCGAAGGTCAAATCGTGGCTCAGCTCTGCGTGCAGTGATTCGGTGACCTGTTCAAAGGCATCCGCGTTTGCAGAAAACATGATGCTCTGTCGCAGTTGCATCACTGAGGGCCCGACCTGTAAGGCCACATCGATCACACCGTCTTGGGCCTCATTGACCAATTGATCCAACTCACGGATCAGGCGTGACCGCCCTGGAAGGGCCACATCCATGACGGTTTTGCGACCGCTGTGGACGACATCATCACTACCTCGACGATTCCGAGACACAAAGCCAGCCTTTGCGTCATCGTCATTGGAAGGGATCCCGAAGAGAATCACGATCTCTTCGTTCGTCGCACTGCCTGGTTGTGCAGCAGCGCCAGAGGGGGCCGTTGTCACGGCGAGATTATCAAGCGGGTCAGCATCAACGGCGGATGACTCGCTAGAGTCGGAACTCGAACTGGAACCCTCCTCCGTAATGATCGATGTTTGTGAACTCGGCTCCGGGGAAGTGCTGGAACCCGATCCCGATGAAGTGCTCACCACACCGAATGGAACAGGCGTCTGGACTGTCAACCCGACCAAGACGGGGGGGCTGGTGGCCTGGCCATCGAAGACCGCATACTCGAACGCATCGCTCCCGCTGTAACCACTCGATGGAGTGTAAGTCCACGTGCCATCGGGGTTCGCGGTCAGGGTTCCATGATCGGGTCCATTCGTAATGACGATCGCCAGGCGATCCCCATCCACATCGAGATCGTTGGCCAACAGGCTCGCCGGGATAATGTTCAAGGACTGCTGAGTGACCAGTGGCAGGACTTCGCCTTGTACCACCGGGCGATCGTTGACCGCGGCAAGGGTCACGCGAATCGTGGTCACAGCCGTCAATCCCCCAGGGTCGGAAGCCTTGATGGTCACATCGCTCACACCAAACTTATTCGCAGCTCCCACAAAGGTGAGTTGACCCGAAGCGTCTATCGAATGGCTGGCCAGCAGCCCGGGGTTTGTCTGCGATACCACGCGGAAGGTGAGTACGTCTCGATCCGGATCAGCGAACCCATTCCGCAGATCGATCGTCAATGCGGGTCCGTCCTCGGTCCCATTGATGGGTGGTATTCCCAGCGCCAGTGGAGCATCGTTGCTGTTCGTCATCGCGACGTGAACGATGGCTGTGGTTGTGGCACGAGCCTGATCAGTCACGAGCACCAGTAAGTCGTGGGCTGGGGTGACTATGGCATCAAAGACGACTCCGGTGGCGACTGATAACTCACCCGTGAGCGTATCAATCACGAAGAGGCCACTCGATGGACCGGCGACGATCGAGTAATTCAGAATCTCGCTCACATCGGGATCGCTCCCCATGACCTGGCCCACAAGTTGTCCCGGCGTGGCATCCTCTGACAGCGTGAATGTCATTCCCGCCAGTTGCGGTTGATCGTTCGTGTTTGTGAATGAGAACAGCATCGCGGTTGCGGGAGAGAGGGCAGCACCATCTCCCACTCGAACCATCGCCGTCGGAGCGACTTCGCTCCCATCATGAGTGAAAGTGATTAGTCCCGCTTGGACATCGGATGTCGTGAATGAAGACACGATCACATTCGTCAGTGTGTTGCGGAACAGAGCATGTGTGATGCCCGACACGCTGTACGTCAGCACCGCGTTATCAGGATCAGAGGCGTTCAGGTCGGTCGTCGAGAGAACGACGGTGGCCCCTTCCTGGACGGAGATCGTGTGAGATCCCAGGACCGGGACATCATTCGTCGGCTGAATCGTGATCGTAAACGTTCCGAAGGCTGAGCTGGCCCCATCCGACACCTCGAATGTGAACGCGTCCGTCGTTGTTTCACTTCCGTCATGGACATAGCGAATCGCATTGGAATTGAGATCCGCTTGCGAGAAGCTTGTCACGACGACTCCCGGGTTCGCCACGCGTTCCAACTGTCCCTGGGCTGGCCCTGCCGTGACGGTATACGTCAATTGCGTGGCCGACTGCTCCTCATCCGAAGACGATAGCTTAGTCGCACCAATGATGCCGGCCGTTCCCTCGTTCACGGTGAGACCGCGATTCATCGTTACTATTGGAGCGTCGTTGATCGCCGTGAACACGACGCTCACGTCTTGGGAAGCGGTCGTCATCTCTCCATCGGAGACGACAACGTTGGCCGTCGGTGCGATGTTCGATCCATCGTGCGTGAAGGTAATGAGTCCCGCCTGCACCTCGGCCTTTGTAAAGCTCGTGACGGTCAGATTGGTATCAGTATTGCGGAACAAACCATGCGTCACACTTGAGACGATCAAGGTCAACGCCGTTGAATCTGGATCATTCGCACTCCATGCAACAACCACCGTCTGACTCTCTCCAATCGTCAATGTGGGAGCGACCAGAGCGGGAGCATCATTCACTGGCGTGACCGTGATGGCAAACGTGTTCGAGAGATTTGCGGTGCCATCCGACACCGTGAAGTTGAAGGCGTCGACCACTGACTCGCCACCGTGATGGACATACCGGATATCGCCGCTATCGAGATCCGCCTGCGTGAATGTGGTGATCGACACGCCCGCAGCACTGACCCGCTCCAGCCGCCCATGCACTGGCGAGCCGGTGACGGTGTAGCTCAACTGAGAGGCCGTCTGGTCGGCATCGGTGGTCAGCAACAGCGAACTGCCGATCAGTTGGCTGGCCCCTTCGTTGAGCAGCAGTTCGTAATTGTCCACCAACACGGGCGGGTCGTTGACTGTGTTGAACGCAAATCCGATGGCCACGGGGGCCGTGGTGATCGTGCCATCGGAGACGGAGATCAGAGCCGTGGGAGCGGCATTGCCGCCATCGTGGATGAATGTGATGAGACCGGTCTGGACTTGGTTCTTAGTGAACGAAGTCACGGTCAACCCGGTGCCAGTAATTCGAAACTCACCATGTGCCAAGCTACTCACCGTGAAGGTGAGCGTGAGCGAATCGGGGTCGCTGGCGTCAAACTGAGACGTGG
>JAYSVZ010000676.1:0-3550 GCA_043718305.1 Planctomycetota bacterium
GTGTCGCTAGTTGACAGTTGTGGTTGACTGAGTTGACTTCATACATCAGCATGGTTAAAGTACAAGTGTGTGAAAACAATTCTCAAAACGTGGAGCAGGTCATGTCTCTCGTCTCTCGTCTCTCGTCTCTCGTTAGTCAAGTGTGCGACTGGTAGTCGGCCCCGCCGTCGCCAAGGTCGAACGAGGACCAACGTGCCTGCACTTCTCGAAATGCGAACCTTGCTGGATGGGGTGATCACGCCTCCTCCATCCATGTACCCCGGCGGGGGAACAACGACCACCACGACTTCCCCACCGCCCGTCAATACGCAAACCGTGTACACCACCGGAGGGTATACGCCACCACCCACGAGTACCGGCACTCTTCCGGCCATATCACTGGCGGGTCTCTACAGCCAAATCCAAGCGTCGATCGATAGCGGCAATGTCCCCACTGTCGATGAGGTCATTAACTGGATAATTGCGGAAATTGATTCTCAGCAAGGTAACACCGGTCAGGCCCAGGCTGCATTTCAAGCATTCGTCAACTCCGGTGGAATGGTGGATGTACTTGCGGCAGCCCCTCCGGCGGCTCAAATCGCGGCAGCCCCTCCGGCACCGCCCGCACCAGTTCCAGCGCCGCAGATGCCCTCACCGAGAATTGTTGCGGGGCCGTTCAATAAATCAGTCTACACGGTTCAAGAACAATACGTTTGGGACGGTGAAGTCACTCGACAGTTCACCATAGTTGATGACGAGGTCATCGGACACTTCAAATACCTCATGCAGGTCCAATCAACCAAGAACTCTTGGACTGAAACACGATGGGAATCCGTAGATCCTCAACGGTGGCAAGATGCGGTGAATGCCCTCAATGCTGCCCGCGCTGGGTTGCCAGCACTTCAGTTAAAAGCGGCAAAGCTCACGGAGCAAGCCGTTAAACTGGCTCTGATTGGGACAACGCTCGGCATCTTGTCTTACTATGGCCAGAGATTCAGCCTTGTGGGGGGGGCTTGGGCACCTCTGATCAATTTAATTTCAGGGACCGCTGGGATCGTTGGTGGCATCCTTCTAATCGAGTCAGTCAGAGTGGGCCTGTTAGCTTCCACTGCTGCTGGTGCGGCTCATTCCAGAGAACACGAAATCGAGGATCTCGAAGACATCGTGAACAACGGCACGGGACTCTGGGAGCAGCATACCGACATTACAAATCGAACTGGCGTCATCGACGGTTGGACTACGGTCCCCAACTTCACGCAAATGTCTTGGCAGCCGACAGGAGTCTCTGCCAGTGATTACGTGGCCTTCGCGTATGGAGTGGCTTTCGGATTTAGTAATGCGAACCCCGATCCAATCAATGAGCGATTGATTGGTCACTTCCTCGATTGGGCAGATATCCCGTTGCCGCACAGAAACTACGTGCAGCAATGAGGATTTCGCTCGGGGACCAGTGTGACGGTTTTCTACGCCGAACTCCGCTGTGGGTTCGACGGTGGATTCCGTTTGCATTACTCGGCGGCTTCTTAGCCATCGTCGTGCTGGCATCTAGTGTGTCGCCTCCGATTCCGGACCCGATTCCACTTCCGCGACTTCCAATCATGGACCGAGAAGCTGCCAAAGAGCAGCGCGAGGGGTTTTGGTCGATTACTGAAATGTGGACTGGGCAGACCTGCGATTTTTCGCTGGCAGCCCAAAAGCACCAAGCGGCGCAAGCGGGCACTCCCTCTCCCATGATGCAGTGGACCGCGCACATCACCAAGGACTTGCTGGAGGTGACATCATGTGATCACAATGCCGAGTATCAGCATGACAAGACGGAGTGGGTCTACGTCTGTCGGTTTGACCCCGAAGGCCAAGGGACTGTAGATTTCCAGTCAATCCCCTGGGATGGTGATAAGGAGCAGCTCCTGAAGCGAGTGGATGAGGGACATTCGCATAAGGGACGGTATGCCGTCAACGGAAAATCACTAGGCATCTATATCCCCGGTGACCCGACAAAACCCCGACCAGAGTCGATCCCCAAAACGCTTGCGCCAGGTGATCGCCGATTGCAACTGGTACGGTACACACCCGATGAGCAATACTGGGTGAATGCCACTCAGATTTGTGAACTCACCGAACTCCCCGGGGAAGTGATTCCTGGGCAAGATTGCCCTGAAGGCCATGTTCTTGTTCGTAGTAACGAACGCGTGAGTCATTATTATGACAAGAATTACCTCGCCGAGATAAAGTCGACCATTGAACCATTCCAGGGTCTCCGGCCTGACAAGAGGTTTATGATCCTTCGCCATACGAGCGGATGGATCGTGCAAGCGGTGCCGCCTACGTGGCCACAACCCGCTCCGGCTGGGAATCCAGTCTTAAAATTCTTGCGGAATGCTTTTTGAGTTGAAGCCTCGGTGGATCGGACTTACAAATTGTTTAAATAAAGTTTTCACTTGCCCCGGCAGTCTGCTCACAGGCTGGGACTCCCGTTGGTCGAACTCAGCCACCCCTCCCGTCGCCGGTGATCCCATTGGTGGTGTGGCAGACGAATCGGTTCAGGAGGGCGATGGAAGAACTGCCGATCAATCGAGGTAGACAAACTCATTCAGATTGAGCGCCATCAGACAGTAATATTTCTGCGCCTGGTCGTCACGAAGCTTGTAGTCCCGCTGCAGGTCAGTGATGAGAGTGACGCCCCGCTTGACCTCCAGATCGGTCGGAACTCGTTGGAGAGTCTGCTTCAGAACTGCCGTCACGAATGCCGCGGGGACGGGGCCCGCTTGTTCGCGAACTTTCTTGGCAAAGGTCGCAGCCTGCTCATTCAAGAAGACGCTGTTGAGCATCGAGAGGGCTTGGGTCGGCTGAGTCGTGGCGAACCGGACGGGGCAGACCGAATCGGTTTCTGCCACGTCGAAGGCCGCCAGCAGGGGGACCGTGAGCGACCGCTTCAGGTGGACATAGATGCTGCGGCGGGCCTTGTCTTCAGGCGAGGAATTCTCCCAACCGGCCCCCGGCCGCGACTGGCCCGCGAGGACTTCCGCTTCGATCGTGGGATAGATGCTTGGGCCGAACATCTTCTCCGTGTTCAGGGTTCCGTTGACAGCCAGAATGCTGTCGCGGATCTCTTCGGCTCGCAGTCGCCGCATATCGAACCGCCAGAATTGATCGTTGAGCGGGTCCGCAGCAAGAGCAGCCTCTTGCCCGCGCGAGGACATGCGGTAGGTATTGGAATGCAGGATCAACCGGTGCAGGTGCCGCAGATCCCAGTGGTGCTCGACGAGTTCAGCGGCCAGCCAATCGAGGAGTTCCGGGTGCGTGGGGGCGTCCCCTTGCAGGCCGAAGTTACTGGTCGATTTGACGATGCCGCGACCAAAGTGCCATTGCCAGATGCGGTTCGTGATAACGCGGGCCGTCAGTGGGTTCTCGGGGCTGACCATCCACTCGGCGAGGGCCCGGCGGCGGCCCGTTGATTCCCCATTCGCGGGGACATGTACGACGGGGATGGTGTCGGTCAGCACGCTCGGGAATCGCGGCTCAACGAGAGCCCCCTCGGCATGGGCGTTCCCTCGAATCAAGACATGCGTCG
>JAYSVZ010000677.1:0-10995 GCA_043718305.1 Planctomycetota bacterium
GTCATCGCTTGAGAATCAGACTTCAGTCGAAGCAATTCGAGAGTTGTCTCGCCACGCTCCCTCACCCCCAACCCCTCTCCCAGGGGGAGAGGGGAGCCGGATGGTGCTGGTCTTACCCTTCGTGTTCGATCTCGTTGTGACTGAATCTCACTTCGACCAAGGTCGTTACGCCGAAGCCCGCTGGGGAGTGTCCCTTGCGGAGTTGCAATCGCCAGAGAAGCGGGCCGTTCAACTGGTCGATGCCATCCTCGGTTGTCGGAATGTAGGTCTCCCACGACTCGCCGGGTTGAAGAACTTTGCCCAACTCTTGTCCGGCAAAGTCCCACTCCTCATCGCGTTCATGCACAAAGACGAGGGGGGCGACCTTGGCCGGGGTGGTGATGAAATTGTTCGCCCGAATGGTGTCGTCCGCATCAATGTGTTGATAAAAAAGGAGATCCCGATCCAGGGGGACGAACGCCTGATCGGCGGACTGATTGGTCAAGCGGACCCAGAGCTTCAAGACTCGACCGCGGACGGGCCGGGACTTCTCGCGCTGACTGAAATGGACAAACTCCATTGGTCCGGCGGTGACTCGGAGCGGTTCGACCTTGAGATTCCCCAGCCGCTGACTTTCCCCGATGGCCAGCGAATGCCCCGGGGGGAGTTCGGCCTTGATCGGGACCAGTCCGACTCGCACTTTTCCAGACGAATTCGGCGGGTAGGGCTTCAAGTCGGGCAAACTCTCCAGGCCCATTCCACTTCGCAATTTCGCGACCTGCATCAAGAGGAACACGCACAGCGCCGTCACCACGATCGCGTACCCGCCGATGGCGATCAAGGCCGTACGCGAGTTCCCACCGGTCGGCGTACTCTTGGTCGGACTCGCTGCGGAGATAGTGCCGATCGTCGCGACAGCACCTCCCGCAAGGTCGCCGAGCGACATCCCCACCCCGTCGGACAGATCCGCAGAGTGATCGGGGCTCGCATCCGCTTCTATGGCGGCTTCTGTCGATCCGGACTCTTGGGGAAGCTCCATCAACCCGCTGAGGGACAGCGGCTGCAACTGCGGTTCCGTTTCCGGCATGGAAAGCGGGCTGGCGATGGTTTGGAAAGACAACCCTTCGATGACCGTGGGCGGTTCTCCACTCGGCGTTCCATCATCCAGGCCAGACTCGCAGAGCGGAGCGGTGGCGGGTGGTGTCGGCGACGACTCTGCTCCCCTGGAAGGGGCCGTCTCGGAAAGGGTCACTTCGGGGGAAACGGTAAACGTCGGTTCTGCGTGGTTCCCTGATGGGGCGAACTCCTCCGCAAACTCCTGAATCTCGGTCCGCCCGCGGACCAGTATCTCGGTCCCATCCGAAACGTTGGGGATCGCATCGGGGATCTGCTCAATCGAGTCGACGGGAGCGGGCGGTTCTTCGTCGAAGATCGACGACCCCGACAGGTCTGTTGGCCCGTCGGGAAGCGACTCCCCCAGCGAGTTCATGTCGACTTCGGAGGACTCGCCAGGTCGATCCGGGGAAACGGTCCACACACGAGGAGGAGGAACCACCGACTCGGAGGAAGGGGCGTTCAGGAAATCGAAGTTGAGTCCATCACCACTGCCCGACATAGCGCACTGCCGTTTCGACTGTTGAGTTGAGGGAACATCCAGACGCCGCACTGCTCCCAAATGCGTACAAACATACTCTCTGGATTTGAATCCGGCTGCAACTGACGCTGGCTCAATCAAGATTTGGCCGTCGACGATCCGCGTGGCGGAAGGGGCTGCATAATGTGCTTCATCACCTTCTTGACGACCGCCCAGTGCGTGAACTTGGAGGAAAACTGAAGCAGTTTGTTGAACAGCCCAGGGACGACGAGCGTCTTCCCGCTCCGCATCGCGTGGTAACCGATCTCGGCGACGGTGCGGACATCCATCGAGTTATATCGAAAGACTGGCGTTTGACTCATGGCGGCGACCTCACTGAAGTGCGTGCGGGTCGGTCCGGGGGCGAGGCACGTCACTGTCACACCGGTGCCAGACAGCTCCTCCTGCAACCCCTCGCTGAAGAACCGGACGTAGGCCTTGCTGGCGTAATAGACACAGGCGTTGGGACCAGGCTGGAAGGAGGCCGTCGAGGCAACGTTCAGAATCCGCCCGGCCTTTGCCGCCACCATCTGCGGGAGAAAGAGTCGCGTCAATTCGGTCAGGGCCAGGACATTGACCTGCAACATCTCGGCATGCTTTTCGAGGGGCAACTCCTCGAAGTACCCCATGCCCCCGAAGCCCGCATTGTTGAACAGCCAGTCGACCTTCAAGCCAGCGGCAGTGACTTGGTCAAAGATCCGCTGGGCCGCTCCGGCCTCGGAAAGGTCCGACGGAAACACGTGGACCTGGATGCCGTGGGCCTTCCCCAAACGATCGGCCAATGCCTCCAGCTTGTCGCGGCTGCGGGCGACCAGGATCAGGTCACACCGATCACGAGCGCACAGCTCTGCAAAGACTTCTCCGATCCCGGAAGAGGCTCCGGTGATGAGTGCGGTGGGCGAGGACATCCGAAGCGACTCCATCAGACTTGTTGAAGAACATCATGCACGGGGCGAAGTCATGTACCAGAATCACTCTACCAAATCACCGGGACTGGGTAGTTCTGGAAGATGGGATCGGCACTGAGCAATGTGGCGACTTCCGTGCGAGCTGTCGCGATCAGCAGACGGTCGAAGGGATCGCCATGAATACTTGGTAAGCCTGACAAGTCGAAGATGTGGTGGCTGGCGACTGGCACCACAATCAAGGAATTGGCGGCTTCGTGCTCGCGAATCAACTCGGGTAATGGAAGCCGTATGCTCAATTTGCCTAACATTGATTTGATCTGCATTTCCCAGAGGCTGGCGACGCTGAGCAACCGGATATGGGTCGGATCGGAGAGCAGCTCCCGGACTAGAGTCGACAGTTTTGTGGGTTCATGGTCGGCCCAAAGAAACGTATGTGTGTCAAGAAGCAGTTTCATGGACATCCTTTCCGAGCCAGAATGAATCAGGGAGTGGCTCGTCGAAGTCGTCGCTCATCCAGACTTGGCCTTGATGGAGGCCAAAGATAAAGGGGCGCTGCGGTGACGGCGATGAGTCGGCCAACTCGATGTTGACGTGGACAGTCTGGCCGTCAGTGAACGGCAGGTGTTCCAGCATCAAGACCCCCTCGGGGCCAACTGTCGCATGTGTCTTGTAGGTTGGCATGCCCCGTGATCCTTGGTGGTGGGTGCGTCTCTCCGTGAACGATGAATTCATCTCAGGAACTCAACCGATCGCGCTCAGTGTCGCACACAACCATCCCTCCAGCTTAGGAATTGGAAATTCAGGTCGCAATCGCCAACAAAAACACCCCTCGTCACATGGTGCGATGAGGGGTGATTCGTTGGTCGTTGATCGCACCGCGATCAAAGGCTCAGGCTACTCCGCCAAGCTGCTCGTGCGACGGGGCGTTCCGGTGTCTCCCGGAGTCTGCGTCGGCGAAGCATTCTTTTCCTTGTTCTCCGCCACGCGCACATCGACAGCCGAGACCATCGATTGGGCTGCGAAGAGTTGATCGCGGCTGAAGTACGGCGTGTCGGGGGAACCGACCCGGTTGTACATCTTGTTGGCGAGTTGATCCCAGGACATGTTGTTGCAGACGTGCCAAGCGGCCGCTTGAGCTGTGGCCCGATCGATTCGTCCCGAGGCGACAAGCTTGCAGACTTCGTGCACGCGAGGATCGGAGGAGTATTTTTCGGGGCGAACGATGGTGTAGTTCATCGAGGACCGGGGAGTGGTCTTGCCGTGTTCCAGGCAGACCGAATTGACGGGCACCTTGGCAATGGTTTTGACGGGGATCGAGAAGAAGCCAGCTCCGCCTCCTCCTCCGCCTTGCTGACCGCCTTGCTGACCGCCTTGTTGACCGCCGCCGCCGCCCGTCGCCTGACCGCCACCACCGCCCTGCTGACCACCCTGCTGGCCACCTTGTTGGCCGCCGAAGCCTTGGGCCAGAACTTGCACCCCGACGAATGCTTCCGGCATCTCGATCGTCAGCGGAGCATCAGTCTTGTTCTCGATGAGCAGATTCCCCTCGAACTCGTCCTTGGAGACGAGGCGAACGGTGACCTTCCCTTCGTCCATCGCCTCAAAGAGGCCCGACTTCGGAGCCGTCGGGTCGTACTTCAAATGCCTCATCACCGGTGGCTTGCTGGCTTTCTCAGCCGCAAACGTCCCCGGAATCGCTGCCAAGGCTGCACAAGCCATCGCAGCGGCCACGCACAACGGAACTAGACGCCAACGTCCGCGCACCATGACTGGACCTTTTCGGGAATCGAGACGCGAGGGAACCGGGAAGGGGCAAGCCGAAGGCCACCCCGAATCCGCCCGATCAGGACGGAACCCCGCTCCGTGAGAAGAGACTCTCATTGATCTTATCGAGCGCCCAATCTGGACTTCAACGAAATAGTTCCCCTCCCGGACAGATTTTCCAATCTGTCGCCCGCTACCATCGTCGCGACTGGAATCTCAGAAAACCGTGGACCAGACGGAGTGTTTCGGGATTGGAGAGCGTTGTTTCGTTCGCAACCTGCTTACAGAGTGCGTGTTTGCGGCGATTCGTATTGACCAATCTGGGGATTTCGACCTATATGAAGGCTTCAGACCTCGACCACACTGAACACCGGCGAGTCAAGCCTTCGTCAGTGCTGCCCGCGACTCACTCTCAGCATGTTCTCGATCCCCCTCATCCAGCGCTATATCTTCGCGGAGCTGACACGGACCTTCGTGTCGGTGCTGGGGGCGGCGACAGTGCTGACCATCTTTGCGGGCGTCATTCAGCAGGCCCTCGAAAAAGGACTGAGCATCGGGGCCACGCTCGGAATTCTGCCGTACATCATTCCCAGCATGATGCCGTTCACGATCCCCGCAGCTCTGCTGCTGACCGTCTGCCTCGTCTACGGACGGATCTCCGGTGATCACGAGGTCACCGCCGCCAAGGCCGCCGGGATCAGCGTGATGTCGCTCCTCTGGCCGTCGCTCTTCCTGGGCGTACTCCTTAGTGCCAGTTCGCTCTGGTTGACCGACCAGGTCATCCCGTGGGCCGAGGCGAAGATCGAGGAGACGATCGTCCAGGGGATGGAGGAGATCTTTTTCGAGCGGCTGCGGACAACGCACAGCCTCAATGATGGGAAGAGCGGTCTGTTCATCACGGTGGCCGATGTCGACGGGCGGACCTTGATCCAACCGGTCATTGAGATTGGAAAACGCCAGACCAAAGGGAAGAAGGAGACCGTTCGCACGCTCCGCGCGGTCGAGGCCAAGGTCCAGGTCAACGTCCGTGACCGCCGGGTCGATGTGATGCTCCGCGACGCCTATGTCAGCCTGCCGGGGGGGCAGAGTGTGCGGCACTTCGGGTGGAAGCAGATCTCCCTTCCCTGGGCCGCTGAACCGCGAAAACTCAAGGCCCGGTATCTCGATATCGAACAGATCGACGATGAGATGTCGGCCGTCGACCGCGAACAACGCGATGCCCGCGATCGCGAAACCATTCACACCGCCATGGCTCTGACCCTCGCGGATTTCGAGAGCCTCGTCCGCCCCACGGTCAGCAGCAAGGCGATCCGCGAACGCCAATCGTGGTATCACAAACTCCACACCGAAAAACATAGCCGCTACGCTCTGGCTGCGAGTTGTTTCTTCTTTGCACTCCTGGGCGGTCCGTTCGCCATCTGGCAGGCCCGGAGCCAGTTCCTGACCACGTTTATCTTCTGCTTCGGCCCCATCGTGGCGATCTACTACCCGATTGTGATGGGGATGATGACGCAGGCGAAACAAGGGAACTTCGACCCCCGGATTGCGATGTGGGTGGGGAATGCCTTGTTGTGCGTGGTGGGCCTCGCCGTCCTGCGGCGGGTGATGCGATATTAGTTATTCTCCGCGCGGGCTGGAATGATGCCTTCTTCCGGCTCCCCTCTCCCCTCTCCCGGGGAGAGGGGAGCCGGAAGGTGCTGTCGGTCGGGTACGTTTCGGCTTTCGATCACGGGTTGTTCTGGCGTCCGATCGCAGAAGATGGCATCATAGTCTTCCGCCAAACCCCGTCCCCGCTCCGTGCGAGGTCTCTGATGCTCCGTCTCTTCACTCTCTGCCTCCTCGCCATCGCCTCTTTGACGATCGATGCGGTGGCCTGTCCCTTCTGCTCAGCCCCATCGCTGACGCTCACGGAACAGCTCAACATGTCGGATGCCGCTGTGCTCGTGCAGTGGTCCAGCGGGAAGCCCGCCGACCGCGAGAAAGGTTTCGCGGGGAGCACCGAGTATGAAGTGCTCAAGCTGGTTCACGACTCCAGCGACACCCTCAAGAAAGGGGGCCAGATCACCGTGGAGCGTTACCGCTCCGGGAAGGTCGGCGATATGTTCTTGCTCCTCGGAACCAAGACCACCGAACTCGAATGGGGCAGCCCGCTCGAAGTCACCGAGACCAGCTTCAACTACATCACGCAGGCTCCCTCGAAGGAGGCCACCCCCGTGGACCGGATGAAGTACTTCATCAAGTTCCTGGAGTATTCCGACCATATCGTCGCCGACGATGCGTACGCCGAATTTGCGAACGCCCAGTACAAAGACATTGTCGCCATCAAGGACCAGTTCCCCCGCGAGAAGCTGCGCCAGTGGATCGCGAACAAGCAGACGGTCCCGACGCGGCTGGGGCTTTACGGGCTGATGATCGGGCTGTGCGGGACCGCCGAGGATGCGGAGTATCTGAAGTCGCGGTTGCTCGAACCGGTCGAGGGTTTCCGTCTGGGGATCGACGGGATGATGGGGGGCTATCTGGTTCTGACCGGAGCGGACGGGTTGAAGGTTCTGGAAGACGCCAAGCTGCGGGCGAAGGGCGTTCCGTTCAGCGAGACCTACGCCACGATGCAAGGATTGCGCTTCATGTGGACCTATGGCGATGGGCGAATCAGCAAGGACCGGCTGCGAGAGTCGATGCGGATCATTCTCGATCGTCCGGAGTTGGCCGATCTGGTGATTGTTGATCTGGGGCGGTGGCAAGACTGGTCGGTGTCGGGCCGGTTGATGGAAATCTACGACGCCACCGGGTACGACATCCCCTCGACAAAGCGCGCCATCGTGCGGTTCTTCCTCACCGCAGAAGCCTCCAAGCCAAAAGATACGAACGAGCCGCTGCCAGAGCATGTCGTTGTCGCCCAGAAGCACTTGAAGACACTTCGCGAGAAAGATCCGGAGACCGTGAAGGCGGCGGAAGAGTTCTTCTTCCTGAACTTCTAGCCCTGGGTCGCGACGCAGGTGCGATCCGGTGCGATCCTCTCGCTCCGTTCCCAGAAAACCGTCCGGAAGGGGGCTGACAGAGGCTGGGATTCGCGGCTATAATTCGGCGTCGCGGTCTGCTCCGTTGGGCCGCTGCATTCATCCCGGCAGTCATTCATCGTCCTTCGAGGTGGTCCCATGTCGACTCAGTTGGAAATCCCCGAGTCGCTTTCTGAACCGGAAGCCGAACTTCCCTCTCGACCAGCGGGTGAGCTGAGCGAGTTCGACTACCGTCCGGTTTCGACCGTGGCGATCACCTCCCTGATTCTGGGGTTTGTGTCGCTGCTGGGAATCTTTCTGTGGATGTTGATGCCGCTTGGTCTGCTCGCGGTCGCGCTGGGAATCGTGGCGATCATTTCGATCCGCCGCTGGAAGGGGCAGTACGTCGGCACGGGAGTCGCGATCACGGGAGTCGTATTCGGGTCGATCTGTCTGGGGGCTGGGTCGTACATCCAGATCAATGCCTATCGCCATGAAGTCCCCGAGGGGTATCGCCGCGTGAGCTTCATTCGCGATATCTCGACGCCATCAGCCTTGAATGCCATCGTCGCTGGCCAACTGAAACCCGCCCCGGCCATTGAAGAACTGTTGAACCAGAAGCTCTTCTTCAAGGGCTTCATCTTCCCGTCCAATCAGCACGAAGGGCTCACCACCTTTCTGCTTCTCAAGGACAGCGGAGAGTGCTGTTTTGGAGGTGACCCCGCTGAAACCGACATGATTCGCTGCAACCTTCCTGAAGGGGCGTACATGAGTTTCATCGATGGACGGGTCTCCGTCTCGGGAACGCTCAAGCTGAACCCCGACTACGCGACAAAAGTGAATGCGTTTACCGGGACGAAGAAGCAGCCGATCTACCTCCTCGAATGCGACATGGCCACCCGGTCGCAATCCGACTTCTAGGCTGGCAACGCTGGAGGGACCGATGGATCGTTCTCATTTCTCAGCCGGATGGTTGACCGTCGGGCTCGCTTTTGCGGGCTGCGCAGAGCATCCCGACGATTCGCGAGTCTACTCCGAGTCAGCACAGTTGCCTGAGAAGTACCAGCCGATCACGGTTCCGGTGACCGATGATCCGGTGGCCCCCGGGGAAGTTGCACAGCCCGGTTTGGCTGCGACTCCCGTTGCGAAAGTTGTACCCGTTGTATCGGTCCCAGAGGCCCCGGTCGCCGGGTTACCAAACCCGTTACCAAGCAATTCGGATGAACCGAAGGTTCCCATCGTGGAACTGACCTATCGCGTTCCCCCGCCCCCGCCGAAGGCGATCGCCCTCGTGGCCACCCAGACTGAGATCCTTCCCTCCCGCGAGATGAAGCTTCTGATCCCGGAGAAGACATTCAAGCCCGAGCGGGGAGCGATTCGCGTCACCTTTGATGATGTCGACCTGCTCAAGGTTCTGAATGTCGAGCCGGTGCCGAACGACATCGAAAAGTCGCTGCCGGGTTGGCTGAGCGGCCTCAGCGGACAGCGGATTCGAATTCGCGGCTGGATGTTTCCGCCGCCGATTTCCGAAGGACTCAAGGGTTTTGCTTTCGTCCGCGACAATGAGATTTGCTGCTTCGGACGAGAGGCGAAAATCTACGACAAGATCGCGATCAGCATGAAGGACGGAACGACAGCCCGCTACATCGAAGGCCGTCCCTTTGATGTCCTGGGGACGATGCACGTCAAGTCACGGTTTCTCGGCGAGAAGCTGTTTTACCTGTATACGATCAGCGATGCGGAAGTGATTGACCGGTAAATGCAGCGGGGCATCTGTCTCGCGGTATTTCGGTGAACCGCGATCGATCCGTTAATCCCCGTATTCTTGATTACGCCAACACTTCCTGAATCACTTCCGCGTTCTCCGGCAGCAGCGGGAACTCTTGCCCGTTGGCACTGTGGATCGTGCCATGCGGGTCGATCCCCAGCAAGTGATACATCGTGGCCAGCAACGACTTGGGCGAGACGGGGCGGTCGGTGACATCGCTGGCGATGTCGTCCGTGCCGCCGATGACTTGGCCGCGTTTGACGCCGCCTCCGACGAAGAGGGTGCTGTAGGCTCGCGACCAGTGGTCGCGACCGCCGCCGGTGACGTTGGTTTGGATTCTCGGGGTGCGACCGTGTTCACTCATCAAAACGACCAGCGTGTCGTCGAGCATCCCGCGCTCTTCGAGGTCGAGGATCAACCCCGACAGTGCCCGGTCAAGGCCCGGCAACAATTGATCGACCATCCGGGGGAAGTGCTCGTAGTGCGTGTCCCAGGCATCGCCCGCCAAGCCGTACTCGTCCCAGAAGACCGACACCAGCCGCGTCCCCGCCTCGACCATGCGGCGAGCTGCGAGGCATGACTGACCGAACAACGTCCGCCCGTAGCGGTCGCGGGTGGTGTCGTTCTCGGTCCGGATGTCGAGGGCCTCGCGGACCTTGGGGCTGGCGACGACGTTGTAGGCCATCTCCTGGTACTGGCTGTAGCTGGACCCGCTCTTCGACTGGTCGAGGTCGCGGCGCGAGATGTCGAACTGCTCCATCAGTGACTTGCGGCGGAGCGTGCGGTCGATCGCCAAATCGGGCAAGGCGTCCATCGACGCCAGCCGGAAATGCGAGTCCGCCGAACAGCCGAGATATGGCTCCGGGCCGACGTACTCAAAGCCGGGGCGGGCCTTGCGAATCGTCTTGGTCCCCTGCCCCACGAACTCGGTCCAGACCGGGTTGGCCGCTGAGCCGAGAAAGGCCCCGTACGGCCCCGCGCGGAACGGCTGGTCCGAGCGCTTGCTACTGAACGGGAACGGCAGGGCCACATTCTGGAGGAACTCCGCCCCCTTGCCACCACGAGCGATCCGGTCGTAATGCTCGACGCACGAGCCAAAGTACGGGTGGTGCCGCTCGTCGCGCGGGTTCAGCTCCATACTCACATCAATGCTCGACACCCCGGTCATGGCGAACGCCACCCCATGCAGCGGGTAGGGATGCGACACCGATCGAATCACCGTGGTGCGATCCATCACCTGGGCGAGGTGCGGCAAGTGTTCACAGACATCCAGACCCGGCAGCGAGGACGCAATCGGCTGCATCGAGCCGCGGATTTCGACGGGAGCCTGCGGCTTCATGTCGAAGGTTTCGAGCTGGCTGGGCGAGCCATAGAGAAATAAGACGATGCAGTTCTTGGCCTTGCCGAAGCCATGGGCAGACGGCGTTGAAGCCGCCTGGGCCTCAGCCTGGAGCAATCCCGCCAGCCCGAGACCCCCAATGGAGGAACCTCCGACTTGAAGCAAATCGCGCCGCGTAAACCCATCACACAGCGTCTTGGGCGAACCGAGAACGCGCAGCATGTCCATTCTCCTTGAAAAGGGATCAATATCACTTTATTCGACAAACCCGCGATCTGCAATCAGAAAACCAAGAAAGAAGTGCCACAACTGTCACAAATAAAACAGGCCGCGACAATCGTCGCGGCCTGCATTCCAAGGGATGGGGGTCAGGCACTTCGGAAATTTGAAATTGGCCGAACGCTCGCTGAATTCCGTGGCCGAAAACCACCTTCGGCCAATTCCGAAATTCCGAAGTGCCTGACCCCGGATCGGAGCCCCCCACAAACAAAAAAAAGCCCTCGTTGGCGAACCAACGGGGGCTTTCGGCATGACAGTCCCCACCGCGTGCCTTGAGAGAGCGTCGGGCCGGGGAGAGGGGGTCCGGGCGGACGGTGTGCGGGTGAAAC
>JAYSVZ010000678.1:0-3540 GCA_043718305.1 Planctomycetota bacterium
GAGGTTGGTCTTTCCAAAATGGAAGACCTGCCATACGTGATTGGCTTGGTACGCCAATCCCTGGACCAGCAACTGGGAAGCGGCGGTGACGCATAAAGCGTCAGGTGGCACTGGCGGTCGCTTTGGGCCGCCAGTGTTTGCGAGCGCGAACCGCCTCTTTCGATGTGGCTGGTCGCCCAGCACCCGGCGAGTCAGAGCCCTCGCCAGTGGCGGCTCGCACCCGCACCTCGTCAACGAGATGCTGAACGCCCTCGCCCAGAACCGCGACCCGTGGCCGAACGCGACATTGTCTGCCAACTGGACCTGCGTCGGCATCCTGGCCCACGAGTCGGCCCTCAAGGGGGACAGATTGTGCATCTGCCGGAGTTCACGCTGAAGTCGTTGGGCATGGTTGGCGTTCCGGATTCACCCTTCCCCCTTCCCCAGCGGCTTATATGCCGCTGGCTGAGACGGATGGACCACCATCACTCCCGATTGCGGGTCGCGCTCGATCCGGATCATGTGCGGGAAGATCGGCGTGGTCACGCTCTTCACGGCCCGGATGACATCGATCCGGTCGCGGTACTGTCCGCCCCATTGTTCGGCGATCTCTTTTGAGCCCAGGCCGAACTCTTCGATCAAGAAGACGGCGTCGGCGGTGTGCTTGAGCGACTCGCCGCCGACCGGATCGCCAGTGTCGCGAATCTGGCCGATGCACAGGCAGGTCACCCCTTGCTGGTGGTTATAGGTCTTGAGGGCCGACAGATTATCGGCTGTCCGGTTGCGGCTCGGATCGAGCATATTGAGCGAGTCGATCACGACAAAGGCGATCTGCTCCTTCTCGATCAGGTAGCGGTACTTGGTGACGAAATCGTCCCATGTCTGCCCCTTGTGGTACTGGCTTTCGAGGACATAAACATTCGACAAGGTCGTCTTGACGAAGTCCGCCTCGGATTGGCCGGTGGCGGCCATCCCGATCTTGACCATCCGGGAACACAGGTCATCCCGCCCCGATTCGACGCTGTTGTGGAACCCCTCTTCGGCCACGATGAAGGCCACCTTTTCCCCGCGCTGCGCCACGCGGCACAGCCCGGCCAAGGCGGTGCGGGTCTTCCCCTTCCCGGGCGGCCCGGCCATCGCGATGGTGCAGCCTTTCGGAATTCCGCCCAGAGCATGCTGCCGATCATTGGTCAGGCAGAGCACATCCAGCACGCTCCCAACCTCCACAGCTTGCTGCTCCTTGATGAGATTGTCGAGGAGTGCCGGACGGATGATCTCGCTGTCGAGACCCTTGTTCCCATCGTCCAGCGCCGCCCCGCCGAAGGGCAACGCCGACGGGTCGACCATCTGAGGAGCGACCCCGCCCCCCATCATCATTTGCATCATCTGCATCATGGCCATCATTGGGTTGCCGCCTTGAGGGGCCATCTGCGGCATCATGCCGGGCATCCCCATCGGCATCATTCCCGGCATGCCCATTGGCGGCATGCCATACCCCGGCATTTGCGGTGGCATACCGAGCATCGCTGCTGGCGGAGCGGAGGCGGCTTCGGACTCAGCCGGTTTCTTCTTGGCCATGAGGGGACTCCCAAGGAAGTGATTCAGAATGGATGCCGTTGATGATTGTAAGCATTGACTCGATGGATGCCATTCTGTTGGAATGGGGAAGTTGGATTCGCGGATCACAATCAGGAGTTCTCATTCATGCTGCGTTACATTGGACTTACCATCTTGTTGACGAGCTTGATCCATGAGGGACAAGGCTCCTCTCTGATCGCCCAAGATCAACCCCAGGATGCCGCTCCGGCTCTGATTCAAGATAAGGCAACCGATTTACTCCCAGCACCTCGCCAGGGTACGGCAGTTCAACCCCAAAAGGCCATGCTGTTCGCCCTCGATCTTTCCGAAGATGGTCAGACGATCGTCGTGGGCGGGGACGCCCTGCGTGTTGTGGACTTCGAGACCGGTGAAGTGAAGCAGCAATTGAAAATCGAGGCATCGACTCCGCATCTTGCGAGCAGGGCTGTTCAATTCTTACCGGGACAGCCGGACCATTTCGTGTCGGTCAGTGACGACAGCATCGTTCGCATTTGGCAGTTGGGTTTGGACTCTCCCGTGCGAGAAATGACGGGGCATACGGGGAAGATTCTTGACATGGCCATTTCTCCCGATGGAGAGATGATCGCGAGTTGTAGTGTGATTTATGAGAATGGAAAACCAGCCCTGAGCCAGGTGATGTTCTGGAATACCTCCGACGGGTCACTGATGGCCCCGTTCGAGTTTGTCGAATTTGGGGTTAAAGGCATATCATTTTCCCAGGATGGACAACGGGTGGCCTATGCCAAGAACTCATCCGTGAACCGACCTTCGTCGGGTCAAATCGATATCTACGAGGTGGGAACCTGGAAACTGGTGCGATCGATCCCCTTCTCACCTGGGTTTGGAATTTCGACCCGGTTCACCAAAGACGGCACCGGGTTGCTCATCGCCGGGGGTGAATGTGTTCCGACGGGGCGCGGGGGGTGTCGACCCACGGGACGGTTCTGGCTGGGGAGCATTGACGGTGATCAACCCGCCCAATTGATCGACACTCCGAAGGAGTCATACTTTCGCGAGGTCAGTTTAAGCCCCAATGGCGAGCAGTTCGCCACTGGGACATCGGCCATCCAAATCCGAAAAGCATTGAGCGGAGAACTGGTCCGGTCTGTTCGTTGCCAATCAAGTGATGTGTATGGGGCTACATTTTCCAACGATGGGAAATTCGTGCTGGCATGCGATGACGATCAAATCTGGATCATTGAGGCCCACACAGGGACTCTGGTCCGGAAGATCGAGTGCCCGCGGAGTCTCGAAGCAGCGGAGGTTCCCTAATCGGCTGAAGTAACAGCCGTAAAGTAAAGCCCCCCGCGCGGGCGGGATGGTCGGTCGAGGACTTGGTCTTTGTCGGCTTCAATTCCCGCATCGCCGCCCTCGACCGGGCTACCGGCGATCTGGTCCGGGACTGGAAAACGCCGAACGGGAGCGGCTTTGTGGCCATGGTTCCCAAGTGAACGCCTTCATCCGTGATTCCCTGACATCGATCAGGGCAACCCCTCACGGCCATGCGAAGACCCCGTGATCATTCGGACTGGTGATTTGCATGAAGCTCGCCTCGGGGAGCGGTTGGTCGACCAACTCCAAACATGCAGCACCGAGTGCGAACGAGCGGTCATCGTGGCCATCTGCCCGGTGATCGATGCGGACGCGGCCTGAGCTGCTTTGCTTGAGCAGCAGGCTCGATAACTCCGAGGTCAGGTCATCACGAGTCGGGCCATGTGTTTGTGTGTCTTGCCAGAGGGAGTCGGCCTGCGAAGGGTACTCGCCACAGCCGGGATACCACGCGACCTTCTTCTGAAGGATCGACTGCCGCAGGTGCAGCGCGAGGGCATGATTCCCTTGACCGGCGAGGAACTGGAACCGTTTCACGGGATAACGGGTTTGATACTTTTGGATTGTGGCGACCAGTTGGAATTCGTCGAGAACGAACCGAATCGACGGAAACGCGGCAGCGGCCCGATCCAT
>JAYSVZ010000679.1:0-3536 GCA_043718305.1 Planctomycetota bacterium
TTGTGAATCCGCGTCAGCGTGTTGATCGACGGCGGAGTCCGCAGCCGGGCGTCCGGATGCCAGAGGATCGCCTGCTTAAAGACAGGGTTTCAATAAGGAGCGAGCATGCCGCTATGGTTGAATGTTGCTCCACAATTCAGCAGAGGCAAATCGGGACAAGTGTCCGACGTTGGTGGTTGCGATCACAAAGTCGGGAACGCCCAACATCAATGCCTGACCGGCCAGGATCATGTCGCCATCGATGGTTTTGTCACCGGCTGTGGGTTGACCTTGTTGTCGAGCCAAGGCCCACAAGCGGGCGGCTTCTCGCATCGCGGAAGTAGTGATGGGCAGGAACTCGGCCTTGCTTCCCAGTGTGTCAAGAAGGGCGAGTCCGCGAGGTTTGTTGGCTCTCAACAACTCGCGACGTACTTCGTAATCGGCGATCTCCGGAACGATCACTCGCGTTCCGGCCAACACCAACTCTCGCAGCCATTGAGTACACGCGAGCGCTTGCGGCGATGGATTCGGATTGGTCACCAGACCGAGTGGCCCAGCGTCCAGCAGTACCACCGAGGCTACCATGTCACACCCTTGAGTTCGGGTGGATAGAGCCGACGATCCGATGGGCGGTCTGAGTCGAGCTGATGCAAGACCTCATCGTCGGCTGGCTTCGACGAACCAGCATCGATCCACTCCTGCAAGTCAGCTGCCAATTCGTTGCGTCGAACGACTGCGGAACGGCTCTGTTCCAGCACTCCAATCGCATATTTCTCAACGGGCACACCCAGCACTGCGGCCTCGTGAGAGAGCCGAGTCTCCAAGTCTGGCGAGAGTTCAAGTGTCAATGTCATTTGGTCTCCAGTCGATGCAGGTGGGAGGGGCGATCTTGAAGCGGATTTCAGTGTCTGAGATGCGGGACTAGAAGAGGTTACGGTGGACAGTTCGTACTGACAATCCCTTTCGTCCCTTCGCCACTCAGATGCTTCCAGCAACGTCAAGTCCTTCCCGCAGATCGTGTCGTTCTGCGACTATTCCTCATCGTCATCCTCCACGGAGTCTCTTTGGAGTGCGTCGCCCAATGCGATGGCGAGCATTTCAAATATCTCCGTAGTACGAGCCTTGATAAATTTGGACGCATTCGGGACATCCAGTGCATCCATTGCCTTATCGCTTTCATCTGGGAGTACGATCCCAGCCGACCGCAGTCGAACCATTCGATCCTTTATCGACCCAAGTCCCGTTGCCTTTCCAATCAACTGACCGATGTAGTCACGTGGCAATCGATCCGACAGCGTACGATTCGAAGACTTCGTAACAAGAAGGCGATTTCCGAGTGAATCAAGCAAGCTACGGTCTAGACCATGCTTCTTCGCGCAAGCTGCCGGAAAGATGTGATGATCTTCAACATCTGTAGGCAGCAACAACTCGTCTGTCCACAAATCCTTTGGGCACTTCGTTCGCATGAACGCCAAGATCGCTCTGTAACGAGTATCGGTCGGCTTTAGCCTTTCAATTATTTCTGCTGTCAGGGTGACCTTCGGAATATCCGGGAGAATGCCCTCAACGTGCCAACGAAGCAACTCGCCAGTCGCCTCGGCAATGCGATAGTTTGATGCCTGTCGTGCTCCCTGTTGCATACAAGACGCCAAGTACCATCTCTCCAAGTGGCCGGCGTATCCCGGCTGCGTTCCTTTCCATTTATCATCGATCTGTGAAAAGAAGACGGCCAGAGGAATCAAGAGCGCTTCATTGGCAAACATTCGAGGGGCAACTCCTCGTTCCTCGGCCCAACGGTATGCTGCCGACAGCTGGTCTGAAGCACTCTGCCATCGTTGACTGACGATTGCCTTGTCAAGACCGAGCAATGCGCCGCGGGTTGCCTCCGCATACGCTCCTTTCTCCCTCGATACTTGCAACGCAATGACTTGCAATACTCGTTCACCGTCCACTTCATAAAGATCAAAGACTGAGTGGGTTTGACGGCTTTTCTCCCACAAGGCGTGAAGGTCTGGTACCGGAAAGAATCTGGCTACAGCCAAGTCGAATGTGGTAAGCCTCGTGCCAGTCGAATTGATCGTCTCAAATATTCTGCAAATTGCCTCGGTTGACTCGCTCCGATCAATGACAACAAGCGGAACCTGAAAATTGCGAATGGTTTCAAACACACGATTCGCCTTCGCGCTGGCAGCTCGTTGTGCTGGGCGGTCGCTACGCAACTCGTCATCGTGAGCCTCGAAGTATTCTTCAACCAAGACTTGGCAGCGCTCGCGGTCGATAATCGAATCCGACCGCAAATAGCGGCTCGACATCGGCCTTGAGCGTGCTCGTGATATGATCCAATCAGTTGTCGGTGTAGCGTCATTGAACGACTTCAGTTTTCGTAGATCAAAATAGTAGTACTGCTCATCCCACCCTTGGAGCAAGACCCGAACAATCGAAGTCAATCACTGTTGGCCATCGAGGACGTAATACCGAGCAGAAGGATCAGAGGACATCGGTGAGTCGACTTCATCTCCTTCTCCATTGAGGAGCGCTTGTACCGGGCGTGAAGATAGAAACGGCGATCTCGGATCAGTCTCCGTCAATAGGAGTAGTGATCCGATCGGGTAGTTGCGAGCGACGGAGTCGATCAGCAGCTTCACTTGAGCAGCATGCCAAATGAAATCTCGCTGAAAACGAGGAATCACAAATGCCGACCGTGCTGCTTCAACGAGCAGTTGTTTCATGTCGTAAGTGATCGTGCGCATCCGAGTGTCCCGACTTCGAAAATGACCGTGGCGGCTTCGTAATCATGCAGTGTATCGGCATAGTCATTTGGAGTCACTCTGGTTCGCTCCGAGCAGAACAGCTCGTTGAGATCCGCCGAAGGGAGTAACCGCGTCCGCTTAAACAGCCGCGTCCCGGAGAGCATCGCCCCGCCGAGGTCATACGTGACCTCACGTCCGACAAAGTGCCGGATGAGAATCCGGCTGAGCAGATCCCGCTCATCGCGGGAGAGTTTCTCGATGGGGGAGAGTCGATACAGATCGACCCGTCCACCATCGGCGAGGTAGTCCGCAATCCGACTGGCGGGGTCGTGAGCCTGACAGCCGTTGATCTGGCGACCGGTGATCTCGCACGGATGCGGGCAGAGCGTGGTGGATTCGATCCAAACCATCCGCTGATGGAACTCGCACAAAGTCGCCACATGCGATGGCCCAATCTTCAGTCGCGGCGGAGCCAGCACGGACGCGGTGCCGTAGCTGATGGCCTTGGCGGTGAACCCAGTGCCGTAACAGGCCGCGATGTCGAGGGGCTCGAAGAGAGGCTTCATGCCCCAGGCTCTGGGCTTCAGGGAAGAGGGGGAGACCTCGACGCTCATGGCGTTTCACGACTCCTTTCCGAGAGCCTCAAGCCTGACGCCTGAAGCCGATCCAACAGGTCATCATGCCGAGCCAGTCGTCGCCGAATGTCTTCGACCTCGGCTCCTCGCAACTCGTTCTGGGCCCGGACCTCGGCTTTGATCGCGGCCATGTCGGACGACATCTGCCAGGCCCAGAGGATCGCTCCGACGA
>JAYSVZ010000680.1:0-3536 GCA_043718305.1 Planctomycetota bacterium
CCCGCGCTCGCGGAGTTCCTGCACATTCCCTGGGGCGCTGGCCATAACCCGGTCGAGGGCGTACTTGAACAGGGCGATTCCCCCCAGCCCGGCGGGAGCGGTCAGAATCGCCATCCGGTCCTCTTCCTCGGCGTCGAGTCGCTTCGAAAGGCGATCGACAACCTCTTCCACGCTATCGCTCCACATTTCGCGAGACTTCGAGGTATTCTCAAGCCGCAATCGCGAGAACTCAGCCCGGCGAGACATCAGAAACCGGGCGGCTGATTCGTCATCGGAGTCTTCGAAAAAGTCACGGACCTCGGGCTCGGCATTCATCGCAGTCACGATTAAGGGCCGCGCGATTCGGATATTTCCGTGACGGACTTCGACCGGTGTGCCGGGTTCTCGCGGCTCGATCACCAAGTAATACGGCAGATCGCTATCCCCGAACGTGAAGAGCGTATACGGCATCCCCCGCACGGTTCGCACCGCTTCCCATGCAGCTTCGAACCGGTCATAGGAGTCGTCCATCCGGTTGTTCCAAGTGTGCGTGGGACAGGCTGAAGTGGCGTTCATCCCACCTGAGTTGGGACAAAGCGTTTCGAATCGTGGATCGATTCTTGACAAACTCTCCGCCGAACGCAACATACACCTGCCACTTTGGGATCGCTGAGTTCAGCGAGGTTCCATAGCGGTGCTGCAGGGAGTTGTTCGGTATGATGCCGGGCACTGTGTGCAGCGACCTTCTCGGGATTGATTCAATGAGCGGACCGATTGTGCGTACGGGGACGACCCCTGCCTTCTGGAACAACTGGGACAGCGTCTTTGGCAAGGGAGCCAAAGCGAAGAAAGGGAACGGGGCGACTGCGAAGAAGGCCGAGCCGAAACAGGCCGCCAAAAAGGCTGTGAAGAAGGCTCCCAAGAAGGGGTAAGGCGATCGGTCACTGACCGTGGGATAGGCTTCCAGCCTGTCAGATTCGCTCAACAGACAGGCTGGAAGCCTATCCCACAGTCAGCCAGCGGTTGCTCGCTGACCGCTTCGAGGCTGACAAATTGTCGGCGATTTCTCCGAAATCGCCGGTGCGAGCCCACCGAGTGGATCGACGTTCGCATGCGAACAGATCCGCTCGGGAAGAGTTGGCGCTGGTTCGGTCCCACCTCGAGCGTCGTCGCGTACTCGCAGCGATTTTGGAAAAATCGCCGACAATGTGCATTTGGGCGGGAGTCTCGATTGGCCAGCACTTCTTCCCAAACTCCCGTTGAACTTGTCGCCCGGTGCCAGGTGGTGCTGGCTCACGCCTGGATGGTGCGAACTTTTGTGAAGCACTCATCCGAGATTGAGGACTTTCCCGAGCTGATGGGGATCGTTCGGGGAGTGTTCGACCTCTCACTGGCGGTGGAAACGCGGCTGGCCGATCCCCCTGAATACTTTCAGATGCTCGACAAGAAACTCGGTGGATTACGGAAGGCTGCCGAGCAGTTCGCGCTCGACGCCCCGCAGGCTTCGACCCATACGAACTTTGCCCAGGCTGTGATTTCGATTCGAGCATCGGTGGCGGAACTGAGCGAACTCCTGGCCGAAGGGCTTCGACAAACGGCGACGATCAAGGTGCCGGTTTCGATCACAAAACCGATCGCCCGCCCGCCGTTGCCGCCAAAGTAGTGCTTCACCAAGACATATGCGTTGGAGTCCAGCCTTGAGGCTGCTCCGGACAGTCGGTGATTCGAACCGCCCTGCATTTTACGGAATAACCGGGCTCTCCCGGTCTCCTCATTGGATGCCGACGCTCTATCGACTCGCTGCCGATTTCACCGTCATTCTGCACCTCGCCTATGTCGCGTTTGTGGTCTGGGGGTTGGTGGCAATCGTCGGAGGTTATTGGCGCGGGTGGTCGTGGGTCCACAATCGCTGGTTTCGGGGGATCCACCTGGCGATGATTCTCATCGTTGTTTTCGAGGCGTGGTGGGGGATGACCTGTCCGCTGACGACGTGGGAACAGCTTCTCAGAGATCGCGCGGGACAGGCGACCTACTCCGGAAGTTTTGTCGGGAACGCCGTCCACGAGTTCTTGTTCTTTGAGTTATCCGAAACGAGTTTTACCGTCATTTACACGCTATTCGGCGCGCTGGTCGCGTCCACACTGGTGCTGGTTCCCGTGCGCTGGCGGAACGGCTCACCCTCTAGTCCGCCACAGCGGAATTAATGCATCACCCGACGCGATCTTCGCCAAGCCTCCCTCCTCCGCCCCAACGGGGCAGCCACAAACCAGCCTGGGGCAGAGCGACCAGCGGGAGCGCCGCCCCAGGTCGCGGAGTCCCCCACGCCCTCAGCCCTGAAAGGGCGAAACAAAGCTGGGACTCGCTTTGTGCCGCCCTTTCAGGGCTTGCCGGACATGGCGGAATCGATACCCAGGGCGTTGCCCAGGGCTGGTTTGTTTTGCCCTTTCAGGGCGGAAGAACGGAGTGTTCCCGAGGCAGGGGGGCGAAGTGCGACTTGGACCCTGGCCTTGGTGATGTGCGACTTCCATCATTCCCACCCGCTCGAAGAATAGCTCATCCGATTGCCTATACTCTCTCTCGGCTTTCTCGGTCAAGCCATTCGATGGCAAAAAAGGATCATCCGGCAGGCTCGGAGAAACCCGGCCTGTCCAGTTTGCCCGATCGGCGTAACGCCTTTCCCGAGAATGATGTGCTGTTTCGCGCGGACCGGCGAGGGAAGCCTTCGACTCAACGGTTCGGTCCGAATCGCCTGAAGCGATCGGTTCGATCATGGCGATCTTCCGAGTAACTCGCTCTCGGGAGGGATCCTTCGTGTACGAAGCGTTTTTCGGTCTGCGCCATCGCCCATTTCAGCCACTGCCACGGGTCGACTCATTCGTCCCGCTCTCACCGCTGCGTGAACCGCTGGCGGCGCTGACTCGTTGCGTTCATCAGAACCAAGGGATCGGCGTCCTGACTGCTCCCTCGGGATCGGGCAAGTCTCTGATCTGTCGGCTGCTGCAGCGTGAGTTTCAAGAGTCCCGCCGGACGATCTATCTCAGCACGGGCCGCTTTCCCACACGGCGGGCGCTGCTCCAGGCTGTACTCTTCGAAATGAAGCTGCCGTACGTGGGTCTTTCGGAACAGGAAGCTCGGCTGAGTCTCCTCGACCTGCTCCAATCGGCGCATCCTCCGATGGATCGGTTGCTGTTGATTGTGGATGAGGCACACCTGCTGAATGCCCGTGGGTTGGAAGAGCTGCGCACGCTGACCGATTACGAAATCGATGGTCAGCCCCGCGTGTCGTTGATCTTGAGTGGTCAGTTGGAACTCGAGGAGATGCTGACCGAACCCTCGATGAACGCCCTGAATCAGCGCGTTGGGTGCCATGTCTGCATTGAACCGCTGACCTTTGACGAGTCGGCTCAGTACGTCCGAGAGCGACTGCGGCATGCCGGGAACGATGGCCTGGCCATCTTCACGCCCGAGGCCATCGATTGGATCTGCACGGCCAGCGAAGGCAACCCCCGCCGCATCAATCAGCTCAGCGATCACTGCTTGCTGCTGGGATTCGCCGA
>JAYSVZ010000069.1:0-7986 GCA_043718305.1 Planctomycetota bacterium
CGGTTGAGCAGTGCGATCCGGGAGCCCCCCTGGGCCGACATCACATCGGGGCCGACCGCCAGGTGAATCTGACGGAGTCGGGTGTTCTCTTCAGAGGTCCGGTCAGCCTGGGCTTCAAGCTGTTCCATTTCAGTCGTGAGGGCGGCATTGGCTTTGAACCAGACTTGGTTCTGCCAGATCCCGTAGCCCCCCAGTGCGATCGCGATCGCGAGTACGGAACGAAACAGCGGCCCCCCGTGACCTTGGGCGATCCGTGACCGGACTTCGTACCAAACGAGGAGCGTTGCCCCCCACTCCCAAGCGAGGTTCAACGCAGCCCGCTTGTGCCCTTCGCCAGCCACAACACAGAGGGCCGAGGCGATATGCGCCCCCGCCAACAGGGTGACCGCCGCGTCGATGCGGTCAAGCGATCGTGAGCCCCCAACGGTTTTCCAGCGGAGCCACGCCTGCATCGCTCCAAAGAGCATAGTCAGGATGACCAGCCAGAGCGTTTCCCCCTGGTCCGCCGATTCTGCAGGCAGGCAATACCGCGCCCCGATCAAGCCCGCCAAGGCGATTGTCGTCCAGTGGCGAGCCATCGTCGCTGAGGGGGCCGAGAGTTCCGGCGAACCGGGGCGGAGGGGATCACTCAAGGGCCGATTCCATCAAACACCCGACTTGAGTTTCCGCAGAAGCGCCAAACCCGCCGCCCGGTCCGGGGCAGTCTTCCAGAGTTGGTCGAGCTTGGTGACCTGCAAGACTTCCAGACAATAAGCGTGAACCCCCACGATGACAAACCCTCCCGACCGAGCTTGCATCGCCTTCCAGAGCCGGTACATGACCTCAATAAACGACGAGCCAAAGAACTTGACATTCGTCATATCCAGCAGCACCCACGGTGGTTCCGCAAGGCCCGCATCATGCACAGCCGCCGCGACGCCCGGCATTACATCCTCGCCCAAACGGACTAAGTCATCACCGAATTCAACAATCGTGATGTCGCCATCACGAATCAAACGGGGTTTCTTCGAAGAGCTCATGGCCAGCCTCGCGGAGAGAGTCGCCGGTTCATGCTAAACAGAGTTGCCTCGTTTGGCGAGTCATTTTTGGGTCTGAATCGTAAACCTCAGCGATCAGCCCCCTCATCCGAATTGTAAATCGGCTGCCAAAGGCCCAGGAAGTCGGAGGCGTCCGTGGTTGATGGGCTGAAAGTGGACATCCCCACGATTGGTGGGCGCGGGAAACGGAGAGTATCCTGTCCCTTGAACAGCGTCAGATCTTCCGTGACCGTATGCTGAGCGCAAACCAGATTGAACATCCGCGTTCGCGAAATCGCGTTCGAAGTAGACAATCGCGTCTGGTGCGGCAAACATGGAGACACTCCCGCGTCCTCTTGACCGCAGCGAACTTGCCATGCCCTCATCTCCGCTCCGTCTGGTGATTGTCACCCGCGATGACTCACCTCGGGTGCAGTCGGAGTGGGAAGTCTTGCAGGCTTTCTTGGCCACGCGTCCGGCCATTCGGATTGCCGAGGTGATCATCGGCGAGGAAATCGGCCCGCCGACCAAGAAGGCTGACCTCGCTGTCGTGCTGGGGGGCGATGGGGCGATTCTTCGAGCCTGCCGAGGGTTCGGGCTGAAGCAACTGCCGATCGTGGGAATCAACCTGGGTCGCCTAGGGTTCTTGGCGGACCTTTCCCCGGATGAGTTTCGCAGCGGGATTGAGCGTCTGGAATCTCGCGATTACCGCGTGGTCCACCATCTAATGTTCGAGTGCGAACACCGGTCGGCGTCAGGCTTGAGCCGCACCTATCTCGGGCTCAATGAGGCGGCGATCCATTCCGCCGGGTCGCTGTCGATGATCGATGTGGAGCTTTCCATCGGGGACGTTCCGGTCACGACTTATAGCGCTGACGGGCTGATCATCAGCACGCCCGTTGGTTCGACCGCTCACAATCTGTCGGCGGGTGGACCGATCCTGCAACAGGACATGCAGGCTTTCGTGATCACCCCGATCGCCCCGCATCAACTGACCAATCGCCCGCTCGTGGACGGGGCCGAACATGTCTACCGAATGAAGTTCCCCCGCGTGCCCGAGGGAGTGATGCTCACCATTGACGGACAAATTCGCGAGCCGCTCAAACCCGGGGACGAGATCATCGTCCGCAAGGCTCCGGTCACCTTCCAACTCGCTCGCTTTGCCGGGCACAGCTACTACAAGACGCTCCACCAAAAGCTCGGCTGGGGCGGGAATCCGCGCTACCAAGGGGGGCGGGACGAGGGTTGACTGCGACGACGACCGCCGCCGCCGGAGGAGGAGTTCGTTGCTTTCGGAATGTGTGAGCGCTTACCCGTTGGCGATCGTCGTCACTGTATTGATCCGAACATACTGGGTATCAGTCGGGGCGACGCTGACTTGGGCGGCGGCGTTTGTGTTGGTCGCGGTGGCGTTAGCCCTTAGCGTCAAGGCGGTATTCGACTGGATGCTGGCGACGGTGAAGACCTGCCCATTGACGCGGAATGCCGCTCCGACAACGAGGTCGGTCGTGAACAGCGTTCCGGTTCCGGTCACTGCGGTCGAACCCGTCGTGGTGCTCACGGTTCCCGTGAGGGTTCCGGTGAACGCGGTATAGCCACCCTTGAGTGGAGTATCCGTCAGCGCCCCCAGGTCGGTCGCGGCTGCGATATTGAACGAGGTGAGATCGTGGATGGCGTCGACGACGGTCATGCCATCACCGACCACCCGACCAAAGACCGTGTGCAAGTTCGCATCAAGGAAGGCGTTGTTCGCGGTATTGATAAACCACTCACTGGTGCCTCCCGAGCCGGGTGTCCCGGAACTTGGCAGAGCCATCGACAACGTTCCGCGAACATTGGAGTTCTCGGCCAGGAACTCGTGGTCGAGGGTTTCAGTGTTCTTGGTGATTTCCTGCACCGGAGGCACAAAATCGAACCCGCCGCCCTGGATGATGAAGTCGCCGCCAGTTCCCGACTTGGCTGACCGATGCACGATCGAGCCTTCGTACCTAGCCAGGTAGGTCAGGAAGTTAGCCACCGTATCCGGAGCATCGGTATTGAAGAGTTCGATATCGACATTCCCCTCCGTCGTGGCCATCCGCACGACTCGACCGGTCGCGAAATGCACGCGCACGCTTTCGGTCGTGCCGATCGGAGTGCCGCCTTGTGATTGGCGAACGCGAATCGTGTTCAGCCCCTGATTCGCATCGGTATGCGTCAAAGTTGCGGTGATGGTGCCGGTGCCGTTCGTCCCGATGGTGGCCGTCCCATCGTCAAACCCATCCCCATCAATATCCATCTCCACGGTGCTGCCCGCTGCCCCGGTCACGTTCACCGTGACCGCCGCGTTGGGGGTTATCTGAAGTCCACTCGACTGGACCAGCCCGGTCCCCGTCACTGTGACTGCCAGCGGCAGGAACAGCTCACGAAGATCGGCGATCGCCGCCAGCAGGCCAGTCGTCGGGCTGGTGATCCGCTCCGTGAGCAAGTCAGCGGGGACAGTCTCCGCTTCGATATCAATGAGTCTCGCATCTTCTGGCAGCGTTCCGGTCCCGTTGTCAAAGCTGTCGTTGTCGCCTCGGGCGCGGATCAGCAGCCGCTTCTCAACATCGACATCACCCTCGAACGAAACCGCATCATCGCCATGCCACATGCGGGCGACGAATGACTTTGAGGTGTCCGAGTCGTTCACCTGAACCAGATCATCACCGCGTCCACCCCAGATGTAAACGTGTTTGGTTTGTGTTCCATTCGTGAGCAGGACATCATCGTCCCCCTGATTCATCAAAGCCCTTGTTCGTCGCCCGACGGTGGTACTGTCGAGGGCCAGGCGGTCATCGCCCGAGGCACCCGCCATAACCAGACTCCCGGTGATGTCGCAATCGGTCAGCGTGACCAGATCGTCACCCGCACCGGTCCGGGCCACCAGCCGTTGGAACTCCGACCCCTCCGCGAAGAGCGTGTCGTTTCCCGCCCCGCCGACGAACTCGACCGATTGATCGAAGGTCATGCCGGTCAAACCAAGCCGGTCATCGCCAGCACCTCCCTCGACATAAAGCGTCCCGTTGAGCTGAAAATCATTCACCTGGACCGCATCATTTCCGGCCCCCATGCGAATCTCAATCGGCCCATTCGCATCCAGCGCCGCAGCAAAGGCGACGAAGTCCGTGGCTGCCCCGTTGATCGTAGTCGTGTTCTGCCCCCGAACGATGACTCCATCCGCCGTTTCGATGATCCGGATATCGTTATCCGCATCATCTCCCGTCACCTGAAGCACACCGTCGACGATGGCTGCGGTCACGTTCCCGGCCAGGAGAGTTCGCCCCTCAAGAGCAGGCACAGCCCCGCGTGGGGCCAGACTCTTCGAGACCCGCCGGGTGGGGCGAGCTGTGGGACCAAAGAACAACCGACCGAGAAAAGAAGTGAGCATGGCGAGCCGATCCGCGTCAAAAGAAAGTGAAGGTGAGGGCACAGCCTCTCCGTCCGAGGCCCCCCACCGAGAAGATCATTGGAGCGCACCCGACCGCTGTCAATCTTCGGCTTTCCGATTAGGCAGAGTTTTCCCATCAGGCAAATACGACATGGATTCCCGAAATGACCGATCGAGTCGCCGTTGCAGTCCGTTTTCTCGTTTCATCCGCTGCAAAGTCCGGTGAAACCCAACCATTGATGAGTGCTCTCGATCAAGTCTTGTAGCCTCCCCGGGAGACATTACACTAACATCAACACACGCTCATGGATTCGTCCAGACTGGTTCGTCGAATGGATGGCTGATGCACTTCGGAATTCCCTCCTTGAACAGCTTGCCTTTCACTCGTCGACGCGTGCTTCAGGTCGGAGCGACCGGGGTGCTGGGGCTGTCTCTGCCGCAATGGCTGGCCGCTCAGGCAGGGTCCGCTGCTGCGGGCGGTAAACCGGCTGCCAAGAATGTTCTGGTACTCCTGGAACAAGGCGGCCTCTCCCACGTTGATACCTGGGATCCCAAGCCCAACGCCCCCGTCGATCACCGCAGCCCCCATCGCCCGATTGCAACCAATGTTCCGGGGATGCAGTTTTCTGGACTGTTGCCGCGTACGTCGCAAGTGGCTGACAAGCTCAGCGTGATTCGCTCGATGTGGCACTCCCAAGGGGGGGCCAACGGGCATCCCGATGGGACGCAGTACGTCTTGTCTGGCTCGCATCCGAGCAGCCCGCTCGAGATGCCGGACATGGGTTGCATCGTGACCAAGTTGATCGGAAGTGCCTGCCGCGAGCTGCCGCCGTATGTGATGGTGCCGGGGAATAATGAGCAGCATGCCGCAACACGCACGGGGTTCTTACCCGCTGCTTCGCGCGTGTTCAAGACGGGCGGTCGCGACCTTTCGGACCCGAATTGGAAGGTCGCCGACTTACTCCCGCTTCCCTCGAATGTCGGAACACGATTCGAGCAGCGCAGGCAAATGCTGACTGCTCTGGATGCCGGATTCTCACGCGGCAATGAAGTCGCCGGGATGGAGCGATTCTACGAACAAGCGTTCGACACCCTGACCAGTTCACGCGTCGATCAGGTCTTCAATCTCGCCAACGAAACTCCCGAGACGCGGCAGCTCTATGGCCCGGGACATCGCGGGGCGTGCTATCTGGTGGGCCGCAAACTGATCGAGGCCGGGGTCCGGTTCGTCACGGTCGATGTCCGCTGCCCGCTGACGCCGGAGGTTCCCGGTGGGGACAATCTGAACTGGGACCATCACGATCTGATCTACACTTCGGCGTCGTGTGGCACGGTGCGGGACAAGGCGGGCGGCGAGGGGCGGTACGGCATTGGCCACTGGGTCATGATGGGGAGTACCGACCACGCGTTGGCCGGGCTGATCCGCGACCTTGACCAGCGCGGGCTGCTGGCGGAGACGCTGGTCTGCTTCGTGACCGAGTTTGGCCGGACCCCTCGCCTGAACAAGTTTCAGGGGCGGGATCACTGGACGAATGCCTATTCGATCGTCATGGCCGGGGCCGGAGTCCCAGGCGGACAAGTGATCGGCGTCACTGATGAAGAGGGTGGCCACGTTCTCGACTCGGCATATACCCCCGAGAACTACGCATCGACGGTCTACGAGAAACTCGGCATCGATCGTGGGACGCCGCTCTATACGAACGCCAATCGCCCGGTCTACTTCGCCCACGGAGCGGAGCCGATTCAAGGGGTACTTTGAGTGGTCCGGAGGACTCAGCTCCGCGTTGAGGATCGCAAACGCCGACACTAAACGAATGTCCAATTCCGCGTCTCAAACACTTCTGCCCTGATGAGGACAGCCTGGCTTGTCTTTTGGATAGCTGGTGACTGTAAGAATTTTGCATATTTTTCAATAATCCCTGTAGACTAATGGGAGCCGCGAAATTAAAATCTGGTAATGGGCTTCGGGCAGGTAGTCTAAGTGCCCTTCGAAGACGCGTGTTCAGTCGCGCAAGGAACGTGCCGATTACACCATCACATGCAGCATCATCGCACGCAATAGCTGACTCCACTTCACACAGCGGGCTCATCGGCCTGATGTCGAAGGCTTTCGCCCGGTGTGGGTTGGTATTCATGGGTGCGGCCTCATCCATTGTGTACACTCTCATGTCTCGAACTCGGACTCGAACCCTCATACCACAGTTAGTCAGCAAGCCCGAACCAAAAGTTTATATGGTCGCTGATATACAACCGAGTGAGCTAGCAGGCACCAGATATGCTGCCATCTTGAACAACCTCGATCACGCGGACGAATCTCATGTCGAGGCTTTGCGTCACGTCTTGCTAAGGTTAAGATTCTCCCGCACTTGGATCCGATATCAAAAGATTCCTGGTGGGGTTCGTGTACTTCCAGCTGAGGCCAGCAACACGTTCGTAGGGGAATCATTCGTTGATGAGCCAATCCCACTTAGAGCATTTGAGTAAGCTGCAGTCTACGCAGCCATCTTCGACGGGTACCGTACATGCAGTGGATCGATTTGACCTAAGAAATCTTTCTTTTCCGGCTTCCGATCGGTCAGTTGTCGTTTTACTCCGAAGGTTTCTGTCACTTTGAGAGCCCACGGTAAGGTCGCAGATAACCATGCCATCGTTTTGGATAGCGGTGCGGATACTTCAGCCGTCTCGATGGACTGGGCCGTTAATTTCGCGAAGTTTTCAATGAAACAGCTCAAGAAGGGGGACCCCACTCCAGTGACCGCTCAATACGCGGCTTGGCTTGAGCAGTGGCCGAAGGAAGACAGCGGGGCCGAGAATCGACAAGTGTTTAAGGGGTACAAGAACGAATTCGAGATCAGCATCGGAAAATCGGGCGTCCATAAAGTCCCGATCATCATCTATGAATCCGAAGGTGCCAAGCCGAAGCCTGTTCTGGGGAGGGAGGCGGTATTTGATCACTTCTACTTTGCACTTGGAACATTTTCGACAGGCCCATTGGATGGTCCCGATCTACGGGTGTGGGACCAATCTCAGTTGAACTGGAAGAGAACGACGCAGGGAATCCCCGAAGCACTCATCACAGCCAACGGGCGAGAGCCTGTCCGCGTCGGATTCGATTCCGGTGCTGAACTGACCATCCTTGATCTCGACTCGGCACAATCACAGTGGGGCGTCGATTGCCAGCAGCCCCCCATCTATGAGCGAGCAGCGGTAACCCTGAGTCGAGTGATTAAGACAAAAGAGGGATATGAAAATCCCGGGATCATACACGGTCCTTTGAAAAAAGCGGTGGTCTCAATCGCTGAAAATCAGTTCGAATTGTGGTGCCTGTTTCGAAGAACTGGATCGAAACTTCCTCCAATCCTTGGTTGTGCTTCTGTTCTTGAGAACTACTTGGTGGGTTTTGGATGTGGACCAACCTTGTGGGTTCCACAAAAGGAGATCTCTCAACTTGGGCCATGGACCAAAGGCTGAGGTGCCGACGGCACGGCCCGAATTTGACCGTCAAATCGTACCGCATCGCCATGCTGCGACGATTGCCGAGCTGGCAAACGGGGGCTTGGC
>JAYSVZ010000681.1:0-3527 GCA_043718305.1 Planctomycetota bacterium
CGTTTCGTCGCGATGTACGCCGCGCGGTGGTCGCGGAGTTGAGAATGTTGACGCACATCGTGGAGCGTCCCGAGGCGGGCCTTGTTCGCCGTGATTGTCGCCTCGTCCTCACAATGGGCACAGATCGGGAGCGTCGACTCCGCAAAGATTCGTTCGAGCGCCTCTTGCTGATCGACCAGCAAATCACCGGTGCTTGACCCGATAAAGATCTTAATCCCCGGCGTCCGCTTTGCGGCTGCGAGTTCGGAAACGTTATGCGGGGTCGCCCCGATGTAGAAACCGTAGTTGACGACTGACTTCGACGCAGCCAGGGCCAGCTTCTCATGCAAGGCCGCCACGCTGGTCGTGGTCGGCTTCGTATTCGGCATCTCCAGAAAGGTCGTCACGCCCCCCTTAGCACAGGCGAGACTCCCCGTGTGGAGATCCTCTTTGTGCGTCAGACCCGGGTCTCGGAAGTGGACCTGGTCATCAATCACACCGGGCAACAAGTGCAGCCCCGTCGCGTCGACGACCTCGTCGGCTTGCGCGGTCTTCGGCGGGTCGATCCCCAGGATCTTGCCGTTTTCGATGAGCAGGTCCGCCCGTCGAATTCCGGTCGGGAGAACAAGTTCGGCATGGCGGATGAGGGTTCGCATGGTGGGTTCTATGGGCTGGTGGTGAGTTGGAGTCCAGCCTTGAGGCTGCTCAAGCCTGGACTCCAACGGGGGCAAGCGATCGTCGCGATGGAGGGGCCTCACACGTCACATTGTGCGACCGCTTCTTTCAGCCCCTCCCACGCATCGCGAGTCGGGATGAATTCCTGGCCGACGAAGCCTTGGTAGCCGACATCGAGCAGCGCCTGCATCACGGCGGGGTAGTAGATCTCTTGCTTCGTATCGAGTTCGCCGCGACCGGGGTTACCCGCCGTGTGGATGTGTCCGAGGTACTCTTTCGATTTGTGAATCCGGCGGATCACGTCGCCATGCATGATCTGCACATGATAGATGTCGAACAGCACTTTCAAGTGGCTCGAACCGACCGCCTGGCAGATGTCGATGCACCAGTCGATGTCGTCTCCCTGGTAGCCGGGGTGACCTTTCATCGGGTGCGAGTCATCGCGGGTGTTGAGCATTTCCAGGCACAAGGTGATCCCCTTTTGCTCGGCATGGCCGACGATTTTCTTCAGGCCTTCGACGCAGTTCTTCTTCCCCTCGTCCTTCGAGCGACCATTCGCCATCCCGGTAAACGTAATCAGGCTCTTAACCCCGAACTCTGCACATTGATCGATCCGCTGGTTGAGTACCTTCAAGCACTCGTCCCACTCATCGGGGTTGTTGAACCCCACCTTGAAGCCGTGGCTCCCCGCGATCGCACAAGTCAGCCCGTGCTGCTTGAGTGTCGGCCAATTCTCCGGTCCGCACAACTCGATACTCTGACAGCCGAGTTTCACAGCCACCTGGCAGTATTCGTCGAAGGTCTTGAAGTGGGAGGCGTAACACCAGTTGACCAGCGACTGCTTGATGCGGCCCTTTGTCGCGATGGGGCCGTCCTCGGCAGCCAAGAGGGGCGATGCACCGCAGGCAACAGCTCCCGCCAACGATGTGGCTGCGAGTGAGGAGAGATAGTCACGGCGCGTCTGACGAGCAGGTGAGGGCATCGCTGAGCCTTCGATCAAAAGGAGGGGTAACGGTTGCGGTCTGCCAAGCGGCAGTCGTCTCTCGACGACGCTTGGCAGTCACGTTCGGAAGTATAGGGACCGAAAGAATATGCCACGAGTTCGAGACATGGTCACTGTCAGCCAGTGGGTGAAGGGCTGGTTGATCGACCCCGGAAGGGGTCTCAGAAATTAGCCGGTGGTTGAGCGCCAGCGACACCACCGGAGAACGATTCCAAATCAGACCGCATCCTGAAGGGATGCCAGAAACGCGAAGCTTCGGGAATCGGCGTTCTGGCATCCCTCCAGGATGCGGTCGGACTCGGGGGGCTGTGAGCCGGTGGTGTCGCTGCCGCTCAACCACCGGCTAATCTCTGTCATCCCGCCGGGATGGGCCGAGTACGTCATCCACGCAAAGCCCCGATCTTCACAATCAAACGCAACTACAACGCAACGTCACCCTCAGCCAGCGACCGATAGTAATGTCACATGGTGCGACCACGCGGGGGGTGCGAAAACTCAGTTCACATAGAGTGAGGTATAAATCTGACTGTCCGTGTACTGTGGAGAACTAGCCCCGGTGAACGACTCGCGGTAGGATTCCTCTTGGAGCGAGCGGGAGGCTGTTCTCCCGATCGCCATCGCCACCATTCGGTCGCAATCAGGGAGTGGGTCATGCCGTCGCGCTGGCAGGAAAATCGGTTTGCCTATCTGCTACTTGGTCTCATCGCGGGACTCGCTGTGTCCTTCTACTGGCCGCACGAACCGCTGAAGGCCGACGCCGCTGCCTCTCAGGAGAAGTTTTCGATCTGTACGGTCCAGACGATCCCCAATCAAAGTGAAGCGATTTTCGTCCTCGACTCGGTCACGGGGCGACTCGTGGGAGCCGCTCACAACCAGCAAACGGGGACCTTTACCCAAGCTTACATCCGCAACGTGGCTGCGGACTTCGGCGTTGTTGAAAACGCCAAGTATCTGATGGTTCCGGGATTCATCCAGGTTCGCGGTGCAACCTCTGGACCACCGGCTCAGGGAGGGATCTACGTTGCCGAACTGACCAGCGGCAAGGTCGGTCTCTACGGCTTTGTTTACCAGAACAACAGCCGCAACGGAGTGCAATCTCAAGAGCTGACCCCGATCGCCAACTTCTCGTTCCGCGATGCGAAGTAGTGGTTCCGGCGGGCTGCGATTGTCTGGGCATGGCCAGCAGAATTCTCACGAATCCTGCTACTCTACGGGGTTAGCCATGCTTTGATCGTCAGCCACTCTCCCGCCACTTCCCAGCGGCGTAACTGTAAGGCCAGCGGAGTGCTGACTTCGCGGGGGATGGAGAGTCGCGCAGGCAAGGTGAGCGTTCGTAATCGAGACTCGAACTGCGTCGAAGTCCCCGCCGATGTCATCAACCTGGAATGGGTTCTGGGGAACAAGCTGCTGGTGGGGTCGGTGAATGGCAACCGGAATCACTTTGCGCAGGGACTGGCGGACCTGGCCCTCGGCGAAGTGATGTTACCCGGGGTCACGCAGCGGATCCTGACCACGCCGGTCGAGGGCTTCGACGACCCGCAGAAGATCATGGACCTGTTGTGCGATCCCAGCCAGTTGAAGGTGTCTGTGAACGTGGCGAAGTGAGTCACACCTCAGTCCTGGCTGTTGCTGATCATGGTCCGCTCGAATGTTCCCTCGGTTTGAGTCGACGGGCTGATTCCGGTGGGGCCGCTGGGGCTGCCGGGGGCCACACCTCGGTCGTGTCGGCCCCACCAGGCATCGGCATCTTCAATGGACCAGCCACTCGCAGTCGGGCATTTCAGCAGTTGCAAAGCCAGATCGCGGGCCGTTTGCGGACGCTTGGCTCGCGATTTCTCCAGACAGGCCATGATCGCGGATTCCAGTTCCT
>JAYSVZ010000682.1:0-3525 GCA_043718305.1 Planctomycetota bacterium
GCGATTACATTCCGAAGCTGCTGCCGCAGCCGCAAGACTTGGTCACGTTCGGGTTGTTGAAGGTGAAGCCACGTTTATCGAGGGCCTCGTGGAAGTCGACCGTTGTCCCGTCGAGGTACAGGTCGCTCTTCTTGTCGACGGCCACCTTGACGCCGTGTTGCTCCTGGACCATGTCTTTCGTCACGTCCGGATTGTCATCGAACCCGAGTTTGTACTGAAACCCGCTGCATCCGCCGCCGCTCACGCCGATTCGCAAAACCATGCCGTCGGGCATCTTCTGCTCATCCATGACCCGCTTGATTTCCTTCGCAGCCTTTTCCGTCACCGTGACCATGTCGATGTTCCTCTGAATCTGGATGGAGGGGTATCCCCCGTAACAAGGTCATTATACCGATGATTCCCACGAATCAATAGCACGATTTGCCAAGAGTGGCTGCGGAGCGACGTTTTCTCAGAACTGGAGCGGTCGGCTAGTGGCAGAGCCGACCGCAGTCAGTTCCCGCTCGCCCCGCAAGGCGAGCGGACACAGAAAGCTTACCGTGTAGGACGGCCTTTCCAGGCCGTCCACGGTTGACGCGAGCAGCGAGACGGCCTCGAAAGGCCATCTTACGGGGAACTAGTGAAATGAACAGAATCTCCCAGGAATGACCTGCACGGGTCATGCAGCGATCATTGGCATCGGTAAACTTGCGTACCTTCCGATCGCCAGATGTTCGGTTCCAACACTGCACATCAGCGGTCAAATACCAGTTAGGCCCTGCGTCGAGCCTAACTTTCGTAGCCACGTTTCGCCAATACGCTGGCGACCAAGTGATTTCCCTCGCCCTTGGAGAACCAAATGCCAACACCCAAGTTCAAGTTTGACGGAATGTCGAATGTCGGCATCCCGATTTCGGGGAAGCCGCATGTGCCGACCACCGGGGCCAATTGGCCCTGTGTTGTTGTCGCTCACGGCAGCGCGGGGATGAATGACGGGTTCGGGCAGTTGATCGAGGACTTCTGCAGAGATCTCGCCAAGTCAGGCTATCTGGCATTCTCGCCCCATTATTTTGAATCGACGGGAACATCTCCGGGAGCTCCATCTGCAACGGCATCCGATTTCAACAGTTGGATCGAAGTGCTTTCGGAGGCGATCACGTACCTCGAAGGACTCCCGGGAGCAGCCCCGGGACGAACTGGTCTGGTGGGCTTTTCGCTGGGGGCGAACATCGCCCTGCGAGCTGCTTCTGGAACCGGGGTGAAAGCCTACGTCGACTTCTTCGGCCCGATGACGATGATCCCGGCTTCTGTGATCACTTCTGCAATCGCCAGCCAGTTGCCGCCCACGTTGATACATCACGGGAGGCTCGACAAAGTTGTTCTTCCCGTCGAAAGCGACACGCTCGCTGGGTGGCTGACTGGCAAGCCATGTATCTATGACTCGAGCGCCTACTCGCAGGATGGCCACCCGGGTCAATCAAAGATTCCTGGGCTTCCGCCGCATGAATGGAAGTCACAAACCACCGCCACCATCCAGACAGTGTCGTTCCTGTCCAGGTGGCTGTGAGCTCCCCTGTTTCGATGCGAGTCGGGTCTATTTGCCACTGGGGGTGCTACTTGGTTGAGCGAGAACTCGATACCTCGCCATTGGCGGGGGCGGGCGGAACATCCTCGGCGGGCGGATTCGGGAGGCATCGGCGACCCTCTTTGGCCTGCTTCCACTGGCGAAGGAGCTGGGGGGTGATCGCGGTATCCCGGACATCCAGGGTTTTCAGTTCGGGGAGTTGATCCAGCACTGCTTGAAGCCCCGCATCGGTAATCTTGGTTCCAGCCAAGTGGAGTTTCTGAAGCGACTTCAGCTCCGCCAAATTCGGAAGACCGGCATCCGACACTCCCGTGCGGGCGATGTCGAGGACGCGAAGCTGTTTCAAGCCGCGAACCGAATTGAGCGTCTCGTCGGTCACATCGGGATTGGCCATTTGCAATTGGACCACATCGGGCATCCGCTTCAGGATGGTGTAATCCCACTCATTCCACCCCGTCAGAGTGATGTGCCGCTCCCCATTCACTTGGGTGTCCCGCTCCCCAAGAGGGAGGGGGGGCAAACTTGGTCACAGCCGCCGGCAGAGTGAGGCCAATGATCCCCAAGGCCACCAGTGAGGCTGGCCAGATCTTCAAGGTCCAGGCCCGCTCCGAGGAGAATCGCAAGATGCGAACGCAGATCACCTGAAGTAAGAAGAGGAGCACGCCGAGGATCAACGCCCCGACTCCGACGTAGAAGATCTTTTCGAGCACCAGATCGAGCACCAGTCACCTCACCTTGGACGACAACCCACAGTCGTGAATCGGGATCATTCACCACGCAGCCAGAAATGGCACTCCAGCCCGCGTGGAGAATATATTCTGCATGGGAGGGAATGACACTTCGACGACCTCTAAAAGAGAGTCGTGAACCGACGTTGGCGTTGCTCACGGAGTTGCCGTCTTGTTAATCTCAGTGGACGGAGGGTTCATGCACAACGTCCTCGGTCATCCACAATTTCTTGGCGACGGACTCACCCGGCGGGGAATACTCCAGGTCGGTGGGCTCGGGTTGTTGGGTATTACTGGTCAAGCGACCTCGGTACAAGCTGGTGCCGAGGAGCGGGAGACGCTTCCCGGATTTGGACAGGCGAAGCGGTGCATCCTGCTCTATCTCTTTGGGGGAGCCCCGCAGCACGAGACCTTTGATCCCAAGCCGGAAGCGGCTGTGGAGATTCAGGGGGAAATGAAGGCGATTTCGACCAGCGTGCCGGGGCTGGCGTTTTGTGAGGGATTGCCGCAGACCGCTGAAGTGGCTGATCGGCTAACGGTTGTTCGATCGATGACGCACCCTTATCCACTGCATGGAGTGGCGTACGCGCTGAGCGGGCTGCCGGTCTATACGACCGATTTGGAGACCAAGCCCCGCGATCCGGCCCACTGGCCTTACGTGGGATCAATGGCGGACTACTACTGGACCCAGCAACAGGGGGACCAGAAGGATCTCCTCCAGCATGTGGGGCTTCCCTGGACATTGAATTCACAAGTCGACGATCTGGGGCCGATCGCTGGTCCTTACTCTGGGTTTCTGGGGCAGCGGTTCAATCCGCTCTGGACCAGTTACACCGGAGCCGGACAACGTTTGGCTCCCAAGTGCCGACATGAACAGCCCAAGGAATACCAAGACCCCTATGCCCTGGCCCCCCGCAACGGACAGTTCACCTTTCAGGGAGCTGGCCCTTGGGGCGAGGGGTTGAACGATTCGCGGTTTGGCCTGCGGCAAGCCCTGCTTCAGCAATTCGATACCCAACGACAGCAACTCGACGAGGCCCTGACCGCCCGTGACTACGGCGTCAACCAGTCCCAGGCGATGTCCCTGCTGACCTCCACCAAGCTCCGTGACGCACTCGATTTCGCCCGAGAACCCGAGAGTCTGCGAACCGCTTATGGGGACACGCTGTTTGGCCAGTCCTGTCTGACAGCTCGGCGGTTGGTCGAGGCCGGAAGCCGCTTTGTGAGCGTCTT
>JAYSVZ010000683.1:0-3501 GCA_043718305.1 Planctomycetota bacterium
GCGAGGCTCTCCTCAATGCGATGCAGGCGTTCGGGTACAGCACTGAGACGATGCAGTTCATGCTGATCCCGATGCTCAACTCGAAGAAGGATCCGATCCTCTCGATGGGCGATGACACCGCGCTGGCGTGTCTCTCCGATCAGCCACGGCTGCTGTTCGATTACTTCAAGCAACTCTTCGCTCAGGTGACCAACCCCGCGATCGACTCGATCCGCGAAGAGGTCATCATGTCGCTGGAGTGCTTCATCGGCCCCGAGGCGAACCTCCTCGACACCACCGAGCAGCACGCCCACCGGCTGCGCGTGCCGCACCCGATCCTGACCGATGAAGAGACCAGCGCGATTAAGGCGCTGCATGGTTATCGCGGTTGGAAGACCAAGACCATCGACATGACTTGGGTCCGCTCCGATGGGCCGCAGGGACTCAAACCCGCCATCCAGCGCATGTGCCGCGAAGCGGAGCAGGCGATCGCTGACGGATATAGCCTCGTCGTGCTGAGCGACCGCGCTGCCTGCGATGGCCGTGTAGGTATCCCGTCACTGCTGGCTTGTGGTGCGGTGCATCACCACCTCGTGCGGAGGGAACTCCGCACGCGTCTGGGCATCGTCATCGAGACGGCGGAAGCCCGCGATGTCCACCAGTTCTGTTTGCTGGCTGGGTACGGGGCCGATGCGGTCAACCCGTATCTCGCTTTCGAAGCGATCCGCGATGCCAAGGACCATGGTGGTCTGACCGGGAACTTCGACGAGAAGTCGATCGTCAAGACTTACCGCGAGGCGATCAAGAAGGGGATGCTCAAGGTCATGGGCAAGATGGGGATCTCGACCCTGGCCAGCTACAAGGGCGCCCAGATCTTCGAAGCGGTCGGCATCTCCGACGATGTCGTCGAGGTCTGCTTCCGAGGGACCGCCAGCCGGATCAAGGGGATCAACTTCGAGATCATCGGCGAAGAGACGATTCGCCGACACGAGGTCGGCTACCCGAGCCGCAAGGAGCAGGATCGCCTGCCCGTGCTCCCGAACTACGGGAACGTCCACTGGCGGCACAACGGCGAACGCCACCACTGGAACCCGTTCACCATCGCGGAACTGCAGAACGCCGCCCGCACCGGTGACAAGACGGCTTACACTCGCTTTGCGAAGCTGGTCAATGACCATGCACACAAGGAGGGTACGCTGCGCGGGTTGCTGAGGTTCAAGCCTCAGACACCTGTCCCACTCGAAGAGGTCGAATCCGCGAAGAACATCGTCAAGCGGTTCTGCACCGGCGCGATGAGCTATGGCTCAATCTCGGCGGAGGCCCACGAGACGGTGGCCATCGCGATGAACGTCCTGCAAGGGAAGAGCAATACCGGTGAAGGGGGCGAAGACCCCGAACGATTCAGCCCGTTTGAGTACGAAGCGCCGCGTCATGAGCAGATGCAGGCGACGATCGGTCGTTGGAACCTCAACGGCGATTCGGATCAGAACCTGTACTCCAAGCGATCGGCGATCAAGCAGGTCGCCAGCGGTCGGTTCGGCGTCACATCGTGGTACTTGACCAACGCCGATGAGTTGCAGATCAAGATTTCCCAGGGAGCCAAGCCCGGCGAAGGGGGCGAGCTGCCCGGCCACAAGGTCGACAAAACGATCGCTGCCACCCGCATGTCGACCCCCGGCGTGGGCCTCATCAGTCCGCCGCCGCACCACGACATCTACTCGATCGAAGACCTCGCTCAGTTGATCTTCGACTTGAAGAACTCTAACCCGCGGGCCAACGTCAGCGTGAAGCTCGTCTCCGAGGTCGGTGTCGGGACCATCGCCGCCGGGGTGGCCAAGGGGCATGCCGACAAGATCCTGATCTCGGGCGACTCCGGCGGCACCGGGGCCAGCCCGCTGACCAGCATCAAGCACGCCGGGCTGCCCTGGGAACTGGGCATTGCCGAGACCCACCAGACCCTCGTCATGAACGACCTTCGCAGCCGCGTCCGCCTCGAAACGGACGGACAGCTGAAGACCGGTCGCGATGTCGTCATGGCTGCGATGCTGGGAGCCGAAGAGTACGGGTTCGCGACCGCCCCGTTGATCACCCTCGGGTGCATCATGATGCGGAAGTGCCACCTCAACACCTGCCCAGTCGGCATCGCAACGCAAGACCCCGACCTGCGGGCCAAGTTCACCGGTCAGCCCGAGCATGTCATCAACTACCTGTTCATGGTGGCCGAGGACACGCGGCAGATCATGGCGGAACTCGGCTTCAAGTCGGTCGACGAGATGGTGGGCCGCGTCGACTGCATGGAGCTGGACCCCGCAGTCAGCCACTGGAAGTCGAAGCACCTGGATCTCTCGCCGATCCTGACCCCCGCTCGCAGGCCGCACGACAAGGTCGGCACCTTCAAGTCGGTCGCCCAGAAGCACGGGCTGGAAGAGACCCTCGACCACACGTTGCTGATTCCGCAGTGTCGCGAGTCGATCGATCGGGCTGAGTCGATCGTTCTGGATGTCAACATCCAGAACATCGACCGCGCATTCGGTACGACACTGAGCCACGAAGTCTCCAAGAAGTGGGGACCGCAGGCACTGCCGGAAGACACGATCCGCATCCGCGCTCGCGGCTCGGCGGGGCAGTCGGTGGCTGCTTGGGCTGTGAAGGGGGTCACGATTGAGGTGATTGGCGACGCCAACGACTTCTGCGGCAAGGGCCTCAGCGGTGGCAAGCTGATCGTTTATCCGCCGGACAATGTGACATTCCAACCAGAAGAGCAGATCCTGATCGGGAACGTGGCGCTCTACGGGGCGACGAGCGGCGAAGCCTACTTCCGGGGTCGCGCTGCGGAACGCTTCTGCGTCCGCAACTCGGGAGCCAACGCCGTCGTGGAAGGGTGCGGCGATCACGGTCTGGAGTACATGACCGGCGGACGGGTCGTGATCCTCGGACCGACGGGCCGTAACTTTGCAGCGGGCATGTCCGGCGGCGTGGCCTACGTCTATGCCCCGGATCGCAAGGTGTTCGAAGCCAACTGCAACCCGGAGCTGGTCGACCTGGAGCATGTGACCGAGGACGATGACATCGTCCAACTCCGCGAGCTGATTACCCGCCATCAAGTCTTCACCGGCTCGACGGTCGCCGCCCGGATGCTCGATCACTGGGAAGCCAGCCTGAAGAAGTTCGTGAAGGTCATGCCCCGTGACTACAAGCGAGCGATGAAGGAACTGCAAGCCGAGGCGGCCGCAGCGGCGGCTGGGGAGAGGGCTCCCGTGACTACGAAGCGTTGAAGACACCACAGACCAGAGGGGAATCAGAACCACGGAACACACGGAATACACGGAAGAAGAGGAAAAACTTGTTTGGATTCGATCGAGTTCATCCCTCGGTCAAGGGTCTGACAAAACCATCCCTTTCGCTGGGCCAATCCAACTGACCACCTGACCAACTTCCTTCCTCTGAATTTCCGTGTTCTCCGTGTATTCCGTGGTTCTGATTCCTGATCCCCTCACCGAGCGATTACCGCATGGCCCTGAT
>JAYSVZ010000684.1:0-3498 GCA_043718305.1 Planctomycetota bacterium
ACCAGCGCATGAATTCGACTCAGCAAGGAGGGGCAGCGCCGAAGGATGGGACACTCCCCGCAACTTGTCATAAATATTGTGTCCACGGTGAGCGGTTAACTCCGTTTTTTTGAGGGTGTGATGTCAAAAAGCAACACTCTCTGTAAATCGTTTCAATCGTTGTAATCCGTAAAACTGCTTGCATCGCTGAAACGACCTTGCAAAGCCGAGCCGTCGAGGAACTTCGCAACCTGTACCGGTTCGTGCAACTGTGCCGTCCCGGGTGGATGGTTCTTGACCGCTGATGTTCCGGTCGGTAGCGTGGTGAGGAGTTCCGCTGCGGGGCGGTCGAAAAATAGAGATGTGTCGAGTGCCGAACACTCGACACACCGGCAGGTTATGCCGTTTCGTTCGAGGGGAGAGAACCGATGGTCCGTTCGCGAATCACATTAGGTCTGACGCTGATCGCCTGCGGGACGATGGTGCTGATGGCGATTGCAGCCGCCCCTCCGAAAGCGAAAGGGACACCCGACGCTGACCAGCCAGCTCCGGCGGAGGCCCCGCCTGTCGTGGACGGTCGGGCTGAGGCAGTTAAGCCCGCCAAACCCGTCGACGACGAAGACGTTGGCCCGTGGGAAGTGACCGAGCGCGTGGAATTGGTCTTCCGGGAGAAGCTCGCGGTCTCGGGTGAGAACGCCCTCACGGCCAAGATCGTCCTGAAAAACAAATCGGAACAAGCCCTGCCCGGGAAGCTGGTGTTGGTCGTCGATGGCACCTCGGTGGCGAACGGAGAGATCGCCGATCCCTCGGGGAAGTTCACCGCTGAGACCCCCTACCTCCAGATGGTTCCCGCCAAGCGCGAACTGGAGCCGGGTGATGAGAGCAACCCTCGGAACCTTGTGATCAAGACCGTTGACAAGACGACTGATCTGGCGATGGAGGGGGCCGAGTTGCAGTGGCGGGCCTTCACGACAGTCAAACCAGCCGGGTTCGATGATGAAGAACCCTCCGACGAAAAAATGATCCCCGGCAAAGGGTACACCTGGGGCGAAATGCACCGCACGATGTCCGTGCAGTCCGCTGCCACAGTCGATCTGGTCGTGAAGAACGATGGCGGCGTCCTGGGAACGGGCACCGCTGAGAACGAGGATGGCAAGCTAGTCATCCGGGTCTACACCTCGCGCGGTGGGATGGCGCGTAAATTGCCGGGAGAGATCGACGGAATTCCGGTTGAGGTCTCCGTCGTCGGTTCGTTCAAGGCCGGTCCTGCCTTTTCGAGAGTCGTCATCAATGACGGCAAGGCGATGGTTCCCGAGAAGCTGGTCCCAGAACCCGATCAAGGGGGTGCCGCTGATCAGGCGTACGCGACGGGCGGAGTCGTTCCGGGAACACCACAAATCGGCCCCCCCACTCGGCGATTCAACCGACCGGTGCCGATCGGGATTTCCGTGACCAACCAAGATACGGGTTGTAGCTCCGGCACGCTGAGCTGCCGTGTCATGGGGCGCGATGGGCGGCAGTACATGTTGAGCAACAATCACGTTTTTGCCGACTTCAACTTGGCCACACTGGGGGATCCAATTTGCCAGCCTGGTCTCGCGGACAATGGCTGCCGGATTGTGGCAACCGATGTCATCGGGACGCTCACAGCGTTTCAACCCTTCGTTTTCTTCACGACCTTTGCAAACTATCGAACTGCTCCAATCAACACGATTGATGCGGCGATTGCCTTGGCTGATGCTGGGACAGTTGATGTTTGCACACCGGCGGGAAGCTATGGAACTCCTTCGAAAGTGCCGTTCGAAAACTTGACGCTCGGTTTAGCGGTCCAGAAACAGGGACGCACGACCAACTTTACCAAGGGAAAGATCGTCGGGTTGAACGTGGAGTCGGTGATTGGCATCGGGAACAACGTCTTTGCCCGGTTCCATCACTGCATCAGCATTCAAACTCCGAATCGCGTGCCAGGGTTTGGCGCCGCAGGCGATTCCGGTTCACTGATCGTCACCGTGGCTGACCGGCGGCCGGTGGGACTACTGTTTGCAGGGGGTGGTTTCGATACCCTCGCCAACCCGATCAGCCCCGTCTTTAACCGCTTTGGTGTCGGGGTCGACAACGGAACCGGGGGAAGGCCGATCACCGGCTCTGGACGGATGGGAACAGCGGGCGGATCGGGGACTCCCGGTGTGAAGCTCGTGATCCCCTTTCAGTCGAAGTAGTACACCGTGGCTGAATGGATGAGGCTGGAGTCCAGCCGTTCTGCGGCTTGCCGCCCTAGCTCCGAGCGAGGAGGAATGGCCGCAAGAAACTCAAAAAACGCAAAGGGGGAGCCTGCCTGATTTTTGCGTTTTTTGAGTTTCTTGCGGCCAACGATCTCTTCGCATAAAAGTCGCGCAAGCTGCGAGACTTTCAACGGTGAGTCGGATGAAAAGTAACCCGGAGAAAATCGTTCAGAGGAAGGCCATTCGCCAGATGTCCCATCGCCCGCGAGACATATTTTTTCCCCTGATCGAGACTCTGGAATGACTCCGCGTTTCCTGTCTTTTTCCGTGTGTTCCTTCTGTTCCGTGGTTCAACCCTCAGATATTGGGAGGGATCTCCCCACATCGCGAAAGGCTGTCGTGCAAGGCACCGACACACTTCACTGGCGAAGCGAATTGCGTGGTTTTTGTCATGCTCTTGTCTTGGGACTCAGCAGCGGATGCGCACCGGCACCGGCTCCGATCGTTGAACCACCCGCAGTTCACGCACCAGAGGATCAGCCCCAGCCGTTGACGGTCTCCGAGCTGCGAACGCGACTCGGAGCCCGCAGTGCTCAGTTCGAGAAACTCGGGGGAAAGTTCGTCGCGGCGGACCTCATGGAGAGCGGCGTTCGCGATCTCACACCTCTCGCTGGGCTCCCGCTCAAGTCGTTAAACGCCTCGGGCAATCCGATTGAAGACCTCTCTCCGCTCAAGGGGATGCCGCTCGAAAAGCTGGCCCTCATGAAGACGAAGGTCGTCGACCTGACCCCGCTGGCCGGGATGCCCTTGGAAGAGCTGGCCCTGAACGATGCGCCCGTCGAGAGCCTCGGTCCGCTGGTCGGCGGGAAGCTGCATGTGCTCGATATCGCCGGGACCAAGGTCGCCAGCCTGACCCCCCTCACCGGGCAGCCGATCCACTCGCTCTGGTGCGAAAAGGCGCTCATCGACAATCTCGATGCACTGATCGGGATGCCGCTCACGGTGCTGATGTGTAACGACACTGCAGTGCGCGACCTCACCCCGCTCAAGGGAATGCAGTTTCGCGAACTGAACCTGTGCCGGACGGCGGTCGAGGACTTGTCACCCTTGGCTGACTGTTCAATTCAGACCCTATGGGTCCGCGACACGGCGGTCAGTGACATCACTCCGCTCAGCGGAATGGATCTTGTGAGTCTCGACCTGCAAGGAACGAAAGTCACCGACCTGACCATCATCTCCAGTTGCGGGGCGCTCAAGCGACTGAACATCGCTGGCACGCCGATCACCGACCTGCGTC
>JAYSVZ010000685.1:0-3493 GCA_043718305.1 Planctomycetota bacterium
CGGCCTTCCGGCTTGGCCACGCCGCAGAGTGACGTGGCCGAGTTGATCGCCATCACGGCCGCTTGCGGCCCCAGCGCGGAGGTCGGTTTTTCGCGGGCAAACTTTTCGGCAAGAGCCAGTGACTCCGCCACTTCCCCACTCTGTTGCTTGGCATAGGCCAGGTTAAATTCGACTTTCTCCAGCCGCTCGACATTCTTCTCCTGATCCCGCATCGCCATCGCCTTCAGGTACGAATCGGCAGCGGACTTAAAGTCGCGGTTCTGGGCTGCGGAGTCGGCCAGAGCGACGGCTTCGTCGAAAGTTTTGGCCTCTTCGGCTTCTTCTCCGCCGCTCTTGGCGTATTGACGGAAGAGGAGGATCGCGTCGTTTTGGTACGAACTATTAATCTTCCGAATGTCGTTCAGTCTGCGGACAGCGCTGGTCATCGTTTTCTTCTTCTCGTCACCGGGCTGCTTCTCGGCTTCGGCGATATTGGCCTTAGCGACTTCAATCTCGACTCCGTAATACGCGTCTGTTTTCCGCTGGCTATTTTCATCGAGCCATGCAACGGCATCATCGAGCAACACATCCCGTCGGTTGAGCTTGTTGAGCAGCTTGATGCGTTGCAGGAAGTTGTCCGCAAAGAATTCATTCAAGTAAGGATCGACATCGTCCCCTTCGGCGGGTTCGTTGCCGGTGACCTCTTCAAAGATATCGAGCGCTTTGTCGGACTTGCCGAGTTGCTCATTGACACGGGCTGTCCAGTGATGAGCTAGGAGGCCCGGAAGGAGACCGCGGTATCCCTGCCAGATCGAGTCGAGGGCCTTGTCGGCTTTTTCCAGGAGGGGCTTGACTGTGGGATCTTTCGAGTCGGCGTACGTCTGGGCCAGATGGTAATCGACCATCGACAGATTGAAGCGGGCGTTGAGCCAACTGTCCTCCACATCAAGACGCTTCTGGGCGAGGTCGCGGAGGGCCTTCCGAACCTTGGAGTTTTTGGCATCCCCTTCGATCTCTTGGGCCGAAAGTTCGTCGAATTGCTGCTTAAACCGCTTCGCGGCTTCCTCGAATCGGGGGCGAGATTCTTCAAAGGCGGTGCGGGCGTCGAGCAGCAGCTTTTGCTTTCGCTCGGCATCCTTGAGGGCTTTCGCCTGCCGCAAATGGGCATGACCGATACTGAGCGAAAGATCGCCGAACGTGTCATAGGCCCCCGCAGCTTCTGCGTGCTCGGCGTGCGCGGCGAGGAATTTTTCGAGCGTGGCCCGCGTATCGAGCCGCAACTGACTGGCCTCGTCGACATTCTCGGTGCGCTGGGATGCGACCTGTAAGCAACGGGCCAGTTCCAGGTCGTAAGTCTCGACGAGACTGCCCGGAACCTTCTTCTCGGATTCCAATTTCCGGAGGTAGTCGGCCCCGATGTCACCAAGACCTCGGTTCCGCAGCCCTTCCAGATATTCGAGGTGCAGTTCCGCCCCGTGAACCGGGACCGAGGCCGTCAGACAGAGCAGAACCAGGAACCAGCCGGTCAGACGAAACGACATCAATCGATCCTTCAGGGGTCGAGCCAGCACGGAGAGAGAAACGAGCTGACCTACTTCTTGGGGTCCGGAGTCTTTGGGTCCGCCTTCATCGCCTCGGGCTTCGTCTCTTTCATTTCCGATCCGAAGTTGGGCTTGTCCGATTCCATTTCCTTCTCCCCCGACTTGTCGAGCTTATAGAGCGGAAGGAACCGGTAATAGACTTCGAGGCTCAGAGTGTTGACGGCGGTAATGAACAATCGCCCGCCCGCACCGGCGTGAGCATCCTTGGTCGGGAGTTCCGGATTCCAACTCCCCGCAGCACAATCTTTCTTTTCCTGGGTCTCGATCAAATGCCGCCGGGTCGCCCGGTTCCATTCATCCCATTCCGGGCCGGGGATGTTATGCATCACCTGCGTTGCATAGTAGAAGTAGTAAGCATTTCGTTCCGTTTTTCCTGGGAGCGACTGCATCATGTAGTTCATCCCTTCGATCATGCCGGGATCGTTGCGTTTGACTCCCAGGAACTGCTTGCTGAGGAGGGCCACCGATGTCATCGTCAAAGTCTCGGGGGAATCGACCATGTAGGAACCGAGTCCGCCCGCTTTTCCCTTCGACACCGATTTGAGGTACTTCTTCGCGTTCTCCAGCACGGCGGGGGGGACTTCCAGGCCGGACATGACGGCACTCTTCAGGGCCATGAGCTGCCATCCGACGACTGACAAGTCGCCTGCTGTGGGCGTGGTTCCCGGTGTGTAGTAGTGCCAGCCGCCGAGGACTGGATGTTGGGCCTTGCAGATGTAATCGATGGCCCGTTGCGATCCCACCCGTAGTTGCTGATCCTTCGTCATCCCATAGGCTTCGCACATGACAATCGTGGCCACCCCTTGCACATACATCGGATCCCCCTGATCGCCGTGCAGGCTGCCGTCCGGCTTTGAAATCCTTTTAAGGTATTCAATCCCTTTGTTGACGGTCCCCTGGTAGATCCCCTTCGATTTGTGGGTCTGGCCCGCAGCCAGGAACGGGAGCAACGCGAACGCCGTCGCCCCGGCGCGAGTTTCCTTCTCGCCGCCACAGGTGCAACTGGCATCCTTACAATGCTTGCTGTGGTCCTTGAAGCTCCAGGAACCATCGCCGCTTTGATGGCGAGCCAACCAGTTCAGACCACCACCGACCGCGCGTTCGCTGGCCTTAGTCCCGCCGGAGGAGCCGACCATCGCCTCGCGCGATCCGGTGCCGCGTCCGCCGAACCCTTGACCCGATCCGCCACTGCCCGCGTTCTTGCTGGTCCCGACGCCGGTCCCGATTCCGCCGCCGCCGGTCACCGCTGCTCCCGGACCAGTCGCTGCGACGGTGAACCCGCCCAGGCCGCCGAAGTCGCTGCTCGTCTCGGAGGCGATCCCGCCGCCCGCTTCGGAGAAGGTCGCCGAGTCATCGTTGAACTGCGCGTCCTGGGCGATTGCCGGAGCTTCCGTCAACATTAGACTCTCTGCCGAGAGCTCTGAGACTTCGATGGGAGCGTTCGTGACATCGAACTGTGTCAGATCAGACTCCGGAATGATGGTGTCCATCACCGCGTCAAACAGCGGGACATCCCCATTGTTCGCGACCACGGCCACCGTCCCGGCCAGCAGGCCGACCAGTAAGAGCACCAATCCGTGGATCAGGATCGCCATGCCCCACCACTTGGCCTGTTCTTTGACCCAGGCTTGGGCGGCAACCTGAAAGTCACCCAGCATCCGCTGGATGACCGAGGGAGTGGGCGTTGGAGTGGACATGAATTCAATCCCAACAGAACGCTGGTTGTGAAGTTGGTCAGAAATGACTCCTTAATTTTCCCCGATCGATCGGTCCCCGTCAATCCGAGGGCGGTCGGTCCGGGCTTTCCGGAGGGACGACAGTCGGGCTTCCCGTTTCCAGGCCATCCAGAAATGCGTCGACCGTCTCCTCGTCATGCATCGCCGGACGAGGTCGACTCTTGGACGTGCGGCCCC
>JAYSVZ010000686.1:0-3489 GCA_043718305.1 Planctomycetota bacterium
GTGGACCGCTGCACGCATTGCAGCGGCCTGGGCTACATGGGCCGCATCGGGGTGTTCGAGCTGCTCATGATTAACGATCGAATGCGCGAGATGATTCGCGAAACGGAATCGGTCACCACGATCCGGGCCGAGGCCCGGAAGACCGGCATGCTGACGATGATGGAAGAGGGCGTCCGCTTGGTTGTGCGCGGAGTCACATCGGTGGAAGAGATTCTTCGGGTGGCAAAATGAACATCATCGACATCATTCTAATACTGGTGCTGCTCAGCGTGACGTGGACCGTCGCGGGGGAGGGACCGTGGGGGGCGGCCCTGACGCTGATCAGCGTGGTCCTGTCGGGCCTGCTGGCGATGAATCTGTTCGAGCCCGTCGCCCAGCGACTCGGAGGGAGTTCGATCGAGTGGGGGATGCGGGCCGACATCATCGCCTTCCTCGGAATCTTCTCTCTGGCCGTGTGGGGCTTTCGCGAGGCCACCGATCGCATCATGCCGACCTCGCTCGAAGTGGCGGGGCTGCTGTACGAAGCCCGCTGGCTGTTGGGGGCCGCGACCGGATACACGATGGTCGCGATCCTCCTGACGGCGCTGCATATCGCTCCACTTCCGCGTGAGTTCCTCGGATTCCGGCCCGAGCGATCCAATCTGTTCGACACGATGGCACCTGACCGGCAGTGGCTCGGCTTCACGCAATACGTCAGCGAACGCGTGATGAACTCCGGCACCATCTTCGACGGGGCCGTCTTCGAACGGATCGATGGCGATCCCAACACCGTCCAAGTCTGGTCTTCGTTCCCCATCCGTTATGCTCAGCGGCGGGAACAGTTCGTCGGCGGCGGAGCAGCCCCACCACCGGTCGCAGCTCCACCGCGAATCGCCCCGCCGCCCGCTGCTGGTGGCGGCGGCGGTCCGACACAGCCCGCCTTCTGACGAACCGCCCGGTCAGTTCCTAACTCACCCTTGATGCCTCTTCCGCTGAGATTCCCATGCTCGTTCACAACGTCTACTTCACCCTCGAAGACCCCACCCCGGCCCACATTGAGGCTCTCGTGGCAGCCTGCCAGAAATACCTCAAGGTGCATCCCGGTGTCGTCTTCTTCGCCGCCGGAACGGTCGTTCACGAACTGGCCCGCCCCGTGAATGACCGGATGCACCATGTCGCTCTGCACGTGGTCTTTCAGGACAAGGCGGCGCACGATGTCTACCAGACCGCCCCGGATCACCTGAAGTTTATCGAAGAGAACAAGCCGAGTTGGCGGCAAGTCCGCGTCTTTGACTCGTACGCCGATTGATCGCGATCAGCGGGATCTGACAGTGAGCAGAACCGGCGGCTAGTGCATGGCCGCTCACCAGTGTGCCTTTCCAGACCGAGTGCTGGATCGAAGAGGATGTGAACGCGATGAGTATCGACTCGGTGAATCTGCCCCTGGAAGACCCGACCGCCCTGGCGAAGTTCGGGAACCTCGACTTCGTCGCCCGCAAGGTCGTCGAAGGCTACATGATGGGGCAACACAAAAGCCCCTTCAAAGGCTCCAGCGTCGAGTTCGTCGAGCATCGCCAATACTACCCCGGCGATGAGATTCGCCACATCGACTGGCGGGCCTTTGGCAAGACCGGCAAGTATTACGTCAAGGAGTTTGAAGAAGAGACTAACCTGCGGGCGTATCTGCTTGTCGATGGGTCGGGCAGTATGGGGTACGGAGAAAGTACACTCAAGAAGTTTGACTACGCGCGCGCTGTCGCGGCATCACTGGGGTATCTCTTGGTGTCACAGCGCGACGCGGTCGGGCTCATGACCTTCGACACACAGCTTCGCGAGCGGATCGACCCGTCGACGAACCGCATGACGTTTCAGCGGATCATCAATACCCTCGACGCAATGCAGACCGGCAACGAGACGAGCCTGGCCGGAGTTCTTGAGTCGGTGGCCCCGACGCTCAAGCGGCGCAGCCTGCTCATCATCGTGAGTGACTTTTTCGACAACATCGATGCCTTGGGACATGCCCTTCAGCAGTTCCGCCACGCCAAGCACGAAGTCGTGCTCGTCCGCATCGTGGCCCCCGAAGAAGAGGACTTCCCCTTCAGCCGCCCCACGTTATTCCGCAGCTTGGAACTCGATACGCACCGGATTCTGGTCGACCCGCACCGTCTGCGAGCCTTGTACTTGAAGCAATACCAGGAGTTCTCGGCGGAGCTGGCCCAGCTTTGTGGCCGAACGGGGATTGACTACCTGAAGCTGGTCACGAACGAACCGTATCACAAAGCGCTCGGGGCGTATCTCGATCGAAGGCAACGCGGCGGACGGTGAGTTGGTGGGGCGGTGCGCTCCTGCGTCGCGACCCTGGGCTGTGATGGATAACCCCTTCGGGGTACAGAGGATTTCCTGGCCAAAGAGAATTCTGCACGATCGCCCTGGAGGAACACCTCAGCCACCCGGCCTTCTACTTCTTGAACATCGCGTTCCCGCGGTCCCCCCGGCTAAGCAGGTACGCCATCAGGTCGAGGAGTTCCTCATCATTGAGCGTATTGAGCAGTCCGGTGGGCATCATGGAGGTCTTGGACGGGCCCATCTCTTCGATCGACTTGCGGTCGATTGTCTCCATCGCGTTCGGATCGGCCATGTTCGTGTTGACCATCACCGAGTCACCGTTCAGGTTCACGATCCGGCCCACCACGACTTTGCCTTCGATGGTCACGATCTGGACCGCCGAGTATTGGTCGCTGACGACCTTGCTCGGGTCGAGGACCGACTCCAGGATGTCGCGGGCACTGAACCGGCCCGAGAGTCCGGTCAGGTCGGGACCGACGGAGCCGCCCTCATTCGTGAACCGGTGGCACGCGAAGCAGTTCGTGGCCCCGAACAGCGACCGACCGCGGTCGAAGTCGCGGCCCTTGAGGCCCTTGGCCAGCAGAGCGGCGGCTTCGTCCATCTTCCACTCCTTCACAAACGGACGAGCGATGACCGGCTGAGCGGGGCCATCCATCGGGAGCGAGGCGTTGATGAGATCCGCCAGGACGGTCTTCTCTTCCTCCGAGAAGGTCGCCAAGGCGTCGGTCCGCAGCTCCTTGATGAAGTCGGCGAAGTTCGCCCCGCCGTGGAATGACCGGGCGGCGTTGAGCCATGTCAGGTAGCTCTGGCGCGTCTCGATGGTCCAGCCGGTCTTGAGGAACCGCAGGTGGCGGGCCTGGTCGATCTGCTCTTCCTGGGTCGGGGCCTTCGCCAGAATGGCGGTCCCCTTCGCAGCGGCGCTGGGGGCTTGCAGGTAGACCATCAGTTCGGTCAACAAGCTATTGAGGTTGGCGTCCTTGGCCGGATAGACCAAGTCCGCAGCCAGGGTCATGGCGAGCCGCGTGTCCTCATCGGGCGGCCCGAGGCGGTAGAGTGTGACCTGCACCAAGCGGATCAGTTCGATTTGCTCATCGAGCGACATTTCCGTCCACTTGAACTTGGCCATCTCGGCCAGAATCCGCATCTGCATGGGGTGCTGTGCCC
>JAYSVZ010000687.1:0-3474 GCA_043718305.1 Planctomycetota bacterium
GAAGGCACCCATTCCGGGCAGACCGGGGAAGTGCTGATAGCTTCCATCGCCTTCCATGCGGTATGATCGCTACTGATCGCGGTCATCGGGGCTTGGCCGATTCCGCGAATGACGCACACTTGGCGGACGCCTCTGCATGATCGTGACGATTGACGGACCCGCTGGGGTTGGGAAGAGCACCGCCGCTCGCCGACTGGCGGAGCGTCTGGGTTTTGATTTTCTCGACACGGGGGCGATGTATCGGGCGGTTGCGGTGGTGTGCCTGGAGCAGGAGTGGGATCCTGCCGATGTGGATCTTTCCGCACGGGTCGCGCGCGAAGTGCGGATCGAAGCGTTGTCGGGACAAGTCTTGTGTAATGGGGTCGATTTCGCCGACCGCATCCGGACGCCACTGGCCAGTCAAGCGGCCTCGATCGTGGCTCAGAACCCCGATGTCCGCGACGCCCTCGTTCGCCAGCAGCGCGACGCAGCGCATCATCGCGACATTGTCAGCGAAGGCCGGGACCAGGGGACCATCGTTTTCCCTGACGCCGAGTGCAAGTTCTTTTTGACGGCGGATGCCCAGGAGCGGGCTCAGCGGCGGCACCGCGAGCTGGCCGTGGCCGGGCACCAGATCGCGATTGATGAACTGGTTCGTTTGCAAAAGGAACGTGATGACCGTGACGAACGGCGGGCGATCGCTCCCCTGCGACCGGCGGACGATGCGGTGATCGTCGATACGACTGGGCGGACACCGGACGAGGTCCTGGATCGGCTGGTCGCGATGGTCCGCACCCGGCAAGGTCTGAAATGATTCTGCACGCGGCCGGGAATGACACATTTGTGAGCCGCAAGGCGCTAGCCGCGGGTTCTTCTGACCGTCCGCCCGCCAGAACCCGCGGCTAGCGCCTTGCGGCTCACGCCCCGATCCATCGAATGTGTCATTCCGCGTGCAGAAGACAACACCGGGAGGCGGATTTTCCCACCTCCCGGTTTCATCATCAAGTTTGCGATCGCCGACTATTGCAGCCGCACATCCGAATCAAACGCCTGGCGATTCTCCGTCTCCAGCTCCGACGACCGGTTGTGGTAGGTCGGGGCGGCATAGCCACCGTCGAGCGGGATCAGACGATTCACGCCACTGGGCTGCTGTTGCTGGGGAGCGGTGCGATAGTACCCGGGCTGACCTTGTGGGGCGTTGAAGATCGGGGTCCACGATTGACGCAGTGGGCCATAGTTGGCCGGAGTTCCCTGGCCATTCAGTCGGCACTGTCCATTCCGGCAGGTGCCCGAAGGAGCGTTTCCCCAGGGAGCGATCCCCGAGTTGACTCGCGTCCGCAGAGGGGCCTGCCCATTCATCGAGTTCACGGCACAGCGCCCATTCGCGCAGACACCGCTCGCACAGCAGTCGAGTCCACATTGGCCATTCATGTTGCAACCGGTCGCTGAGTTGCACTGGCCGTTGGCGCCGCGCGGCTGAGCCGGATAGGCGTTCGCCGGTGTCCAGTTCGTCTGAGCGGGAGCGATCGGCTGGTAGTAGGTGTTGGTCCGGTTTGGGGTGAACTCCTGGAAAGGGGTGGTGAACGTCGGACGGCCCAGAACAGGCCACGGCCCTTGCGCAGACGCATGGGAGCCAATGACAAAACTCGTCAACAGTGACACGCCAAGGACCAACGTACGGGTGATCATGAGATGCTCCCATCAATATCCGCCGCGTGGGGCCCGTCTCGAATCGCTCACGACATCGTCGGAGAACACGCCTGCGAGAAGGTCGCCATCGGATCGATGGCATGCGGTGACAGAGGTTTTCAATGCATGTGCGATGCCAGGAGACCAGTCATTCGAAAAGTGACAAGATAGACCGCCTAGGAAGACTCGCCGGTTCAAGCTGGGTAAGTCACGGAAAGTTTAACGGCGGGCCATTAATCAATCGGGTGACAGCCCGTCATCGACGTGATTCGAATGGATTGCATTCCTTGCTCAACAGGGAAGTGAGAGTTACATCTGGTGGGAGACGGCGATAGAGAGCAGTCGTGGGATATGGATGCTGCGCTTCAAGCCTGTCATCTTGAGTAGAAGGTCGATGATTTCCAAGCCGTCTATTCCCCCCCGCGCGAGGAATAACGATAGTTCCTGTCCCACCTTACGCGATGATGTCTTGAAGCACTTTCCCGGCCACATCGGTCAGGCGGAAGTTGCGACCGTTGTACTTATACGTCAGCTTCTCATGGTCCAGCCCCAAGAGGTGCAGGATCGTGGCGTGCATGTCGTTGAGATGCACGCGGTTTTCGGCCGCTCGGTAGCCGATGTCGTCGCTGGCTCCGTAGGTCGTGCCGCCCTTGATCCCGCCGCCCGCCATCCAACTGGAGATGCAGTGCGGGTTGTGATCGCGACCCGGTTTGCCCCCGGTTTGGGCAATCGGCAGGCGACCGAACTCGCCGCACCAGATGACGAGTGTGTCATCCAGCAACCCTCTTTGTGCGAGGTCGGTGAGCAACGCTCCGACCGGTTGATCGGTCTCCTTGGCGAACCCGGAGTGGTTCCCGTGAATGTCGGCGTGGCCGTCCCACGAGAGTTGATTGTCCATCCCGCCCGAGTAAATCTGCACATACCGCACGCCGCGCTCCAGCAGCCGCCGCGTGGTCAGGCACTGCTTCGCGAATTGGTCGCAAGGCTCGACGCCGATGCCGTACATGTCCTGAATGTGCTTCGGCTCGGAGGCCAGGTCGAGGGCCTCGGGAGCTGCGGTCTGCATGCGAAAGGCGAGTTCGAAGCTCTCGATGCGGGCAGCCAGTTCGCCCTCGTGCGGCTGTTGGGCGAGGTAGTTTTGATTGAGCTGCTTGAGGAGGTCGAGCTGGCCGCGCTGCGACTCGTTGGTCATCTCCCCTGCGCGGACGAGGTTGTCGATGGCCGCCCCCTGCGGCTTGAGGTGTGTCCCCTGGAAGACCCCCGGCAGGAACCCCGCGCTCCAGTTGGCGGCGTGTCCCTTGGGTAACCCGCGCCCCTTGGGATCACTGAAGACGACGAACGCGGGGAGGTTGCTGCTCTCGCTGCCCAGTCCATACGTGACCCACGACCCGACGCAGGGATACCCCATGCGCGGGATGCCGGTGTTCATCGCGAATAGGGCCGGCGAGTGGTTGTTCGACTCGGTGTATCCCGAATGGATGAACGCCATGCGATCGACATGCTCGCCGATGTGCGGGAAGATCGATGAGATCATTTTGCCGCACTGCCCGCGCGGCGTGAACTCGAACACCGACTTCATCAGGTTGCCGACCGAGTCCTTGAAGAACCCGGTCGTGTTCTTGAACTCGGGGTCGAACTCTTTGATCGACTTGCCGTCCCACTTTTCGAGGGCGGGCTTGTAGTCCCAAGTATCGACTTGGCTCGGGCCACCGTTGGCGAAGATCCAGACAACCCGCGTCGCCTTGGCATCGAAGTTCGGCTTCACCGGGGCCAGCGGATTCAGCGCTCGGTCGCCGAGGCCACTCG
>JAYSVZ010000688.1:0-3468 GCA_043718305.1 Planctomycetota bacterium
GAACTGCTCACGACGCTCTTCGGGATCGCGGTTGAGCAGACCGACGCTCCGACGTGGCAGAGCGATGTCCGCTACTACACGGTTCGCAATGAGTCCGGAAAGCCGATTGCGGGGTTCTTCTACGACCCATACTCGCGGCCCGATACGAAGCGCCCCGGAGCCTGGATGGATGACTGTCTCTCACGCCGCGTGACAGCGAGCGGAGTTCAACTACCGGTCGCTTACCTGATCTGCAATGCCACTCCGCCGATGGGCAACACCCCGTCGCTGATGAGCTTCCGCGAGGTCGAGACCCTCTTCCACGAGTTCGGCCACGGATTGCAACACATGCTGACCACTGTCGATCATGCCGACGCAGCCGGGATCAACGGGGTCGAGTGGGACGCCGTCGAGTTGCCAAGCCAGTTCATGGAGAACTGGTGCTACCACCGACCAACGCTCGACAAACTGGCCAAACACTACCAGACCGGGGCAGGGCTGCCGGATGAACTGTTCCAAAAACTGGTGGCTGCCAAGACTTACCGCGCGGGTTCGATGATGCTGCGGCAACTGTCGTTCGGGATGACCGATCTGGCCCTGCACACGACCTTCGACCCCGCCGGGAGTGAGAGTATCTTCGACGTGCAGAAGCGGATCATGGAACGGGCCAGTGTGCTGCCGATGTTCCCCGATGATCGCTTCTTGTGTGCATTCTCCCACATCTTCGCCGGGGGCTACGCTGCCGGGTACTACAGTTACAAATGGGCCGAGGTGCTCAGCGCGGATGCGTTCGACGCCTTCGTGGAGGCGGGGCTGGATGATGTCGTCGTGGTGAAGGCCACTGGTCGCCGGTTCCGGGACACCGTCCTGGCTCTCGGCGGAAGCCAGCACCCGATGGAGATCTTCCGGACCTTCCGGGGACGGGAACCATCGCCGGAAGCCCTGCTGAAGCAGAACGGCTTGGGATCTGTATAGTCGCCTTTCGCTTTGCAAAAGAGTGTTGATCGCGGAGCGATCCACGACTCTCAAGTGGGCCATCATGTCTAGTTCCTCCGATGATCCCGACCCGACCTACGACGATGCGGAAGCGACGCTGGGACATCGACGCAAGAAGAAGCGAAAAAAGAGCCTTGATGATGCCGCTCCGGTCGACCGCTGGTGGACCCGCCGACCAGTCGTGATTGTGGCGGGCGGATTGGCGTTATTCTCCGTGTTCATCCTCGGCTTGGCGTTTCTCGTGAAAGCCTGGCTGTGGCCGTTCGAAGAACTCCACGAGCCAAGTGAGATCGTTCGACTTCAGCAGGAGATTGTCGAGATCGAATTACCAGACACTTTCAAACCAGCCAGCGGCTTTCGCGGACGGCGTTATTTGAAGGGATTAAACCTCTGCACCTATGAAAGAACCGGAGGTGGTTCACTGATGGTGATTTGTTTCAAGGGGAAGCCAGATTCGCAGGAAGAGCTAAACGCTTTCGTGGATCAACAGACTGGAAACTCGACAGAGGGAATCACCGTTGAGCAGTCGGAAACCCGCCAGATTCTGATTGAAGGTGTGGAGCAAACAGTGGCTTTCGAAACGCGATCGTTTATCGATGAAGCACAAGTCAAACGACGGGATCGGGATATCCATTGCTTCCTCGACTTGGGATCGCATACCGTGTTAGTCGACATCACCTATCCCGTGGATCAGGCGGATGAGTCCGAGGCGATCGAGATCCTGCAATCGATGCAGGCCGTGAACACGACACCGTAATGCCTCGTCAATGCTCGCTCGCGAAGACGTGAGGCAAGACGCTTACCGCTTCGGCATCAACTCCCGAATCGCCGTGACACTCGCCTTCAACGCGGTCGTTAGCGTCGGCCCCGCGTCGGGGTGATACTTCGACGAGTGGAGTGATGGCAGCGGAGTCTTGGTCTTTCGAGCGGCGGCCATGATGTCTGGCGGAATCGTCCCCAGGCGAAACATGAAGATCGGCACGCCGCCCGCTGCGAATTCGCCGAAGTCCTCGGCCCCCATCACACGTTCCGCCGGGACGACATTGTCCTTGCCCAGACCGGCTATAAACCCGCCCACGACGCGCGCGGTCAGCCCCTCATCGTTAAACACGGCGGATGTGCCGATGTCAAACTTCACCTCGGGCTCTGGGGCGCGGTGACTTAGCGCGATCGCTTTGGCCTTGCGCTCAACGGCCTCTTGCAAGAGCTTACGCACCTCGGGGGAGTAGCTGCGAAGGGTGAGTTTTATGGTGCAGCGATCGGGGATAATGTTCGACTTGGTTCCGCCCTGGATCGCCCCGACCGTGACGACCGCCGGTTCGAGCGGCGGCACTTCACGAGCGACGATTGACTGCAAATCGACGACGAGTTGGGCGGCCTGAAGGATTGGGTCGATGCAGGCTTCGGGCTTCGATCCGTGACCGCCGCGACCTTTCATGATGACTTCGCAACTGTCGGAGTTCGCCAAAGCATACCCGGCCCGGTAGCCGACTTTGCCCGCTTCCAGTTCGGCATCGCAGTGCAGGGCGACGGCGAACTGCGGCTTGGGAAACTTTTCGTAAAGCCCCGCTCGCAGCATCCCCACGGCCCCGTCGACCCGCTCCTCGGCGGGCTGGCCGATTAACATCAGCGTTCCTTGCCATTCGTTCTTGTGCGAGCCGAGATAGCGGGCCAGTGCGATCACATTCGTGATGTGAATGTCATGGCCACAGGCGTGCATCACGCCCACGGTGTTCCCGGCATCGTCCTTCGTCGTGATCGTTGAAGCATACGACAGCCCGGTCTCCTCGATCACCGGCAAAGCATCGAGATCGGTCCGGAACATCACCGTTGGCCCGTCCCCATTCTTGAGCAGCCCGACGACCCCCTCGCCTCCAATCCCGGTTGCCACTTCGAACCCGGCGGTCCGCAGTTCCTCGGCAAACCGAGACGCGGTCTGCGCTTCGTGGTATGAGAGTTCAGGGTGCGCATGGAAATGCTCGTAGAGCTTGACCAGCCCCGGGAGGTTCGTCTCCGTCCACGCCGGAAGCTCGTCAGCCCTGGCGACCGATGTGCACCACACCACCAACAGACAACCAATGCATCGCATCCACATGAAGCGTCTCCGAGAGGGTGCAGAAGCGATGACGCCTCTGTCGAGGAAAGTTTCCCGATGGCTGCGACTTGGGGAACTGACCGGGATTTCAACACGAATCGATTGGTAGGGGAAGCGTGCGGGAATGCTTGTCGACGGACCGGCGCAATGCGACTGACTTCTTCGCTAGTCCGCCACTGCGGAAGTTCCCGTATCACCAACGGCGTTGCCCCAGCGGTTCACCCCTTTCTTCAGGCCCAACGGGCTGGCCTTTCTCCCCGCCAGGGCGGAAGGCCCTGGTCCCATCGGTCCCATGAGAGGCCAGGCCTGAAGGGCCAGCAGTTCGGGTTTCGCGAGTGAATGGCCGGGCCTTCAGCCCTTTCGATGTTCAGGGCGGGCGACGTTCCCAGGGGCGTTGC
>JAYSVZ010000689.1:0-10675 GCA_043718305.1 Planctomycetota bacterium
GTTGCATCGCAGTGGCAACGAACCAGTCGGCCCGCACCAGGAACACCGGCTCGTTCTGCTCGGTCAGATGAAGGATCTCTTTCTCCAGTTCGCCCAGCGTCCGCTCGTTGAGGTTCGCAAACCCCACGGCATACGGATACCGCCCCCGCACCGCTCGCCAGTGGTCGCGAGTCCAGCCGAGTTTCTCGATGTCGATCGCGAACAGCGTCTGCGACTCGTTGATCGCTCGAGGGGCGACGATGTCCGGCTCCCATGATAGGCTGTTGACGGTCTTCGCGAGGGCCGCCCGCGAGAGCAGCAAGCTGTCGTCGCTGATCGCCGGGTTGTTGTGGGCCTCGGCGAGCGAGAAATACCGCTGGCGAGCCCGCGTTCGCGTATCCGGAAGTTTACGCAGGTCCGCCACGATCGCCCGCAGTGTTGATTCCAGCGTGACATGCGTGCGGGCCGTGGGCAGGGGGAAGGCAGCGGCCCCGGCCTTGATCCACTCGGCCAGAATCTGCGAGTCCTCGCCGATCAGCCGAGCCAGCTGCGGCTGCGACCGGGGCGGCATCGTCCCGCGATGGGCCATCACCCACAGCTGGGATTCCTCCGGCTTCCCGGCCCGGATGACATCGTTCTCGTTCATCGACTCGACGGAGCGGACATCGAACGCGGCCTTCGAGACCGACCCGGGTCCGTTGTGGCACAGCAGGCAGTTCCGCTGCAAGATCGCCGCTGCCTTCTCCGCCAGAGGATTCGCGGGAGGAGCGTCCTGCGCCCCCGCCGATGAAGCTACAGCCAGAGTCAAAACCATCCAAACGCGGGCCAATCGTTTCACGATGCAAGCTCCTCAACCAGTGACGCCGGGGGTATTCAGAAAGGGTAACGACAGCGGCAGCGGAATCTTCCCAAGAATTCTGCCAGAAAGAAAACCAGCTGGCGAAAATGCCCGTGGCGAGCATGATCCCTGTATGCGGCATGTCGCTCGCCATTCGGCCGGTGCGTCAGTGCTGAAACGCCCGACCACGGTATGGTCGGATACTGCTCGCATCACCCTCCACAGACACTGGCGGCCCAGAGTGATTGCCAGCGGAACCCGGAGTTTCAGTCACCCGAATCACTGGCATTTCGCAATGCTCTGGTGTCCGTGTAGAATACGCCATTGCCGATTTGAGAGGACGATCATGACTGCCGCAAAATCCAAGGCTCCCCGAACTCCGTCGATCTCCACGGACAATGGGGCCACCCCCGCGAACCCGGTGCTCAACCTCCTTGAAGCGGCGGCGTTTCTTCGCGTGACGGAAGCCGCTGTGCTGGACATGGTCCAGCAACAAGGCTTGCCGGGTCGCTGCATCGGGCATGAGTGGCGGTTTTCGCGGGCGGCCCTTGAGGTCTGGTTGGTCGCCCCCCATTCATCGCCAAGCGATGAGCCGTCATCGTTGATCGGTGCCTGGAAAGATGACCCGCATCTGGAAGAGATGCTGGAACAAATCTACCAGGGACGCGGGCGAACGATGGTGGAGCCGGGGCGATGATCCTGCTCGATACGGATACCATCACGCTGCTGGCGGAGGGGCATGCCCGGTGTCGTGGCGAAGTTCGTCTCGTCCACCGAGCCCGTGGCCACGACGATCATCACGCGCATTGAAGTCTTGCGAGGCCGATTCGAGTTTCTGTTGAAAGCTGCTGACGGAGAACAATTGCAACGTGCTCAGCAATGGCTCATCCGAAGCGAACGTGATCTGGCCCGATTCGGTTGCCTGCCCATCAGTGCCGCCTCAGCGGCTGAGTTAGACCGCCTGCGTTCTCACAAGAAACTTGTGAAGATCGGTCGCTCGGATTTGCTGATCGCGTCGATCGCTCTGGCCCATCAGGCGACGCTGGTCACCCGAAATGTCCGACACTTTCGTCAGGTGCCGGGTTTGAATGTGGAGAATTGGGCGGACGAATCGTGAGTGCGTCGAGATGCGGACCGTAGTCTGGACCCCCAGGTCCGGACGAACTCTTTCCGTTCGTCGAGCGTCGATGGCAGTTCGCTCGGAATTTTGGGGCCAAGCTACGAACGCGAGATGGATGCTCAACAATCATTCGAGCCCGAAGGTGCCACTGGCGAGGGCTTTGACTCGCCAGTGCTGGGACGCCCGACCACGGGGTGGACGGTTTCTGGTCGCAGGACGCACGAAGACACTGGCGGTCCAGAGCGACCGCCGGGTGCCACCCGGCGCCGTTAACCCTTTTTCGCAGCGAGCGCATTCCACCGTGGCACTGGCGGAGTCGAGCATGGATACCGCCGCAAAGTCTCCAGGCGGGAACTCACAGCTCAGTTTGGAGTGTCTTGCCATTCAGACACCTTATAGCGAGAGCCAAGGATGCCCACGAGTAAAGCCAAAAATAGACCGCAGAAAACCCCAAGCACCACCCCGGCAATCACGGCTTTTTCAACCGGAAGCCCAGGGACTTGAACTTAAGGGAGCTCAATAGCCATTCCGCAGCTAGCCACCAAGTCAGTTGACCCGGCATCAATCTTCACCGTTCATGCCGTCCGACCTTGAATGTCCTCCTCAGCTTCTCCAGAATTGCTGCGTGCCCGGACATGGAGAAGGATTGCATCATGCGGATAGAAGGTCAGCAAGAGAGCCAAAACATCGAGGACCGTCGCGGCCAACGGCCCAAGCAGGTCGCCATGGGCGGCGGGATTGGTTTATTAATCCTGGTGGTCGTCTTCTTCTTGAAGGGTGGCGACCTCAAGGGCTTCATGCAGATGATGGCCAAGCAGCAGGCCGCCCAGCAACAGCAGGCGGCAGTCCCAGAAGGCGAAGAGGGGCAGGTTGACCCGGCGGAGGAACCGCTCCGCAAGTTCGTCGCGGTGGTTCTGAAGGACACCGAAGATGTCTGGACCGAACAGTTCCGCGAGCAAGGGCAGACCTACAAAAAGCCCAAGCTCGTCCTCTTCTCGGGACAGGTCCAGTCCGCGTGTGGTCAGGCGAGCGCGTCGGTCGGCCCGTTCTACTGCCCGGGAGATGAGCGGGTTTATTTGGATCTGTCGTTCTATCAGCAGATGAAAACCCAGCTCAAAGCCGACGGTGACTTCGCCCAAGCTTACGTGGTGGCCCATGAGATCGGCCACCACGTCCAGAACCAACTCGGCTACACCGAGATCGTCGATTCCAAACGCGATCAGCCCGATGCGAATCAATGGTCGGTGCGACTCGAGTTGCAAGCCGACTACCTCGCCGGGGTCTGGGCGCATCATGCCAACGAAATGCGAGACATGCTGGAGCAGGGAGACATCGAAGAGGCTTTCAATTGCGCGAAGCAAATCGGCGATGACACCCTTCAACAACGATCACAAGGCTACGTGGTTCCCGAGAAGTTCAGCCACGGGACCTCCAAGCAGCGGGCTCGGTGGTTCAAAGAGGGCTTCAAGTCCGGCAGCTTCGGGGGAGCCGAAGTCCTCTTCAAGTTGGACTATGAGGATCTTTAATCTCTGTGACTGCGGAGGTCGCGCATCAGTTCCCCGATCACGAAGGCCAGCACGACCCCGAACTCCAGCGTCCCGATGACGCCGAGTCCCGCCCCCGCCACGAGCAGCCACCTCGTTGCGGGGGATCGTGGTCGCCCTTTCACAATAGCGAGCAGACACAACGAGTGGCACCCCCCAATCAACCCTCATTCGGCAGGTAGGGCTCCGTTGACAGTGCCACCCGGCGAGCCGCTATCGCGAGAACACGTCGTCCCAGGCTCTCGCTCAGCACTGGCTTCGCCCTTCCGATCTGGCAGGCCACAACCCCAAGGCATCGAGTTGACTCAGCTACTTCGCTTCCCACAGATTCTTGAGCGGCACGACGGCTCCGCTTTGAGCCTTGCTCTCCTCGGCCGCTTGCATGAGGGCAAAAATCTCCAGTGTTTCCGCCGGGCTCACCGGAACTGGCCCGCCTTTGAGGAACTTCGCGATCTCAGTGGCCAATCCTTCATATCCCACATATTTATCGTTCGTCGGGACGACACCCGCGACGGGGACACCGTGGCCGTAGATCCCAGCGGTGGAGACTCCCTTTTCGCCGAAGACTGTGGCACTGTATTTGACGGCTCCTTCTTTGATGCCGCGATAGGTTCCAATGCGACCGTCTTTCCAGACGGCGGTGATCGACTCAGCTGTCGGTGTCGACGTACAGGAGACTGTCACGACGCCCGGTCCCATGATGGCGTAGAGCGTCTCGAGACTGTGCAACGCACGAGTCGACTGGTCCGCTTCGGCGGCATTCACCGTCCAGCCGCCGTAGACATCACAGCCGATGACGCGGCCGACTTCGGGATGATCGCGCATGCCGCTGAAGCCTCCACTGAAGCGATGCTGTGAACTGCTCCAGCACGGAGTCTTCGTCTCTTCCGCCAGCTTCAGGATCGCAACCGCATCGGCTGGCGAGGCGGCCAAAGGACGGCTGATAAAGAGTCGCTTCCCGGCCTTAAGCACCGCCTCCGCCTGCGACAAGTGCAGGCGACCATCCATACTGAAGATCATGACTGCATCGCACTTCTGCAGCAGCTCTTCGACGGAGTTAACCATCTCGATCGGCGGCACAGCATCCTGGGGATCCTGCGGACTCTGATACATCTTCAGCAACTGGTCCTTCCAGTCAGCAGTCAGCTTCTCGCTGCCTAGGTAATCGGAATTGATCACGGGGTAAGCTGCGACGACGCGGACGCCTTCGAAGACACCTTCCGCGTGTGGACGATTCAGAAACTCCGTGTAGGCCACTGATCCGAAATTATCGATGCCGAGGATTCCGACGCGAACCGGATCAGCTGCTCGAACAGACTGGAGTGTGCTGAGTAAGCCCAACGTCACGGCAAAGGTCATGAGTGTGGTGAAACAGCGAATCATGAGACTCTCCTCAGAGGGGGTTTCATTTTCAATCAGAGTCGTGGCCGGAACCCGATGATCGTCTGGCCATCGTCATGGGCCATGTGACCCCGGAAGACGATGAGCCTCGCATCACCAGCGTTGGCCAATTCATCGGCCATTCTGCCAACAGTCATCCTAAATGTCCAAACTGCGGGGTGGGAGGTCTCAATCAGTGGCCGTTCGGCGAAGCACAGTCTGTCAATCGAGTTGAGCCAATCCAGATAGACTTGACGTTTCCGACAGAAATCGAAATACGGTGATCTGCCCCCCCCTCTGAAACAGTGGGTTTTTCGATGCATTTTCGGCTAATTGGGACTTTTGTCGGACACGTCAGTGAACCGTTTTTATTCTCACCATTTCTTCTTTCTTGACTACCACCCTGACGGTAATCCCGGCAACGTCTCGCGGAGAATCTCCCGAATCGCCACACGGTCTGCCATCGAAAGGTGGGCGAACTCGGGCGATGGATTCTCTCCGGCGAGGACCGCTCGCAGCCGCTTCAGTGCATCGGACTTCACTTCGGCGGGGAGTTGGGTGAATGCTTCCGAGTAGATCAGGTAGCTGCACGGGTATTTGAGGAGTCGCGTTTGCAGGTCGAGATCGCGGAGGGACCGGCCTTGGGAGTCGCGGGGGCCTTTGAGAGAGAACTCCTTGGCAAAACCCGAGGTTCCCGACACGGGGGCCTCTAGCCGAAACTCTCCACTGAAGAGCATGTAGCGGATCAGTTTCTCGCTCACGCTTCCGATCCGGCGGTCGGTTAACTCAGAGCGGAAGTCAGCGGGGCGCTCCAGAGCTTGGTTCATGATCTGGTCATGATGCTGGGCGCTGCGGGTCTCGAAACCAGCCAGCGTGATGAAATTATGCATTTGAGCCTGATGCTCCAGAATCATCAGGGCCACAAGATCGCTATGCGGCGTGGCGTAGTCATCCAGGGAGACGAGCTGGCTCAGGTCGGTGACGTTGGCCCCCTTCTCACGATCAATCTCCTCGGGAGCTTTTCGGGGAGCGATCACATTCCCCATGTGACGCATCGCTCCGTGCTGACCAGTCACATACCAACCGCCCCAGCGCTTGGAGAAGGGGCTGGTGTGGTCGGTATTAAAGGTTCCCGACCCCAGCAAGGGGTGCCCGCCCGCATCGGAATAGACCGACCGCACCAGCAGTCCCGGGACACCTTGTGTCCGCGACGAGGCATGGCACGTCAAGCATTGACCCCGATCCCGAACGAACTGCCATTTCGGGGGGACGGCGTCATCGTCTGTCGGCTGATCGAGGGTGTAGAAGATCGTTCCCTGCTGCGGGTCTTGGGTCGCGATTTCCAGGACATCTCCCTGTTGGCAGATCCCGACATACGTATCATCACTGAAGTAAATCGCGCGGGGCCGACTGGGCGTGATTCGTCGCAGTTGAAGACTCGTCTTCGAGAAGACCAAAACCTGTGACGAGATCGGCACGTCGAGCTGCTTGAGCACTGCATCCAGATACCCCCGCTGAGGATCCGCCGTCAGAGTGACTTCGCCCGCGTCGAGTTGAGCCTGCAAGCGGATGACACGGGTATGAACGGCGGCGGTCTCATACGAGATCGGGGCGACTTCAAACTCAATCTGAGCGAAGGCCGCCTGAGCTGCGATCACCAAAAAAACGACGGCCATCAACCCCCGCAGAACCAGCATGGCAATCCTCGCGACTAGGGGACTCATACGGCAGACGAAAACAGGACAGTCCGACTCCTATTTTACCTCGGTGGCGGCGGATGTGACGACTCCGGATTGGAAAACCATGCGATTTCCCGATCTTGAAACGCCTGCACAGGGCCTGCTGGGTCGAATTGGCACACCGGTGGGCGATTGCCACGGACGACCCCTTGCACGCAGTTGGACAGGCTGCACCAACTGAATAGAATCTCCGGTCTGCATCCCTCCTCCACCGAGAATCTCCGTGTCCGCCTCTCTTGAAGTGCTGTCTGAACGCAAGAAAGTCATCCGCGAGCAAGCGCACGCCGCGCGGCAAGCACAACTCGACAAGGACGGTGTGAGCTATCAAATCGTCGACCGGGTGATGGCCTTGCCAGAGTATGTCCGGGCCAAGACCGTGATGTTCTATGTCGATGTCCGGACCGAAGTCCGCACGCGGCAGGCTCTGCCCACAGCCCTCGCCAGCGGACAGCGGATCGTCGTTCCGTACTGCGTCGACGGGGAACTGGAACTGTTCCATCTGGAGTCGATGGACGAATTGGAACTGGGGATGTATCGCATTCTGGAACCGAAGGGCGAATTGCGGACGGTGGCCGCAAAGCGGGTTCCGGTGGAGGAACTCGATCTGATTATTGTTCCGGGGGTGGCCTTTGACCGCCTGGGGGGCCGCACCGGACATGGCAAAGGGTATTACGACAAGCTCTTGGAGCATGCCCGCCCGGAAGCCCCGCTGATCGCACTGGCATTCGAGTGCCAGTTGTTCCCGGAGATCCCCATGCAAGCGCACGACATCTTCATGGACCTGGTCGTGACGGAGGCCGAAGCCTACCGCGGGCGTGGCCGGGGTGGCGTTTAACTTAGGACCATTTGACAAATGATCGTCGCCTTTCGCTCCGCGATCCAACGTTGGATCGCAGAACGATCCACGACGATCGGACAGTTCTTGATCGGGCAGATCCGGACGAGTCCTTCCCGTTCTGCGGGTGTCGATGGGGAATCGCACGGGCGTAGGCGTCCGTAGGCGTCCAATCTAGGGGTCCAAGCGATGGCGGCCTCAAAAAAAACTTGCGACTAAAACTGGCGGCCCACACCAACTACGGCCCAGCGGTGAGCGATGTGGCTGCTTCGCCACGCCGTTTGCGAAAGGGGTCGCTCCTGACCACTCCTTTGATGATCGCAGTCAGGCGGTACTGGTTCTGCTCGACATCGCTGACGATTGCATCGAGGGCGCACTTATCGTAATACTCCAAGCCGCGCCCCAAGGCGTACGTCAGCATCTTTTCCGACAGGCACCGCGCGAAGTCCCCCTGCCGCGATTTCAGAATCGTGACCAACTCCATCGGGCCCGTGAACTTCTGGCCGCTGGGCAGAGTCCCGGACGAGTCGATGGGGTGCGGACCATCCTTCTCCCGCCACCGCCCAATCGCGTCGAAGTTCTCGAACCCGAAGCCCAAGTCGTCCATCAGGACATGACAAGCGGCACAACCGGGGTCTTTGCGGTGCAGCAAGAGTTGCTCGCGGAACGACAGATTCGGGTTCGACTTCTGCGTCTCTTCGAGGGCCGGAACGACCGGCGGCGGGGGCGGCGGTTCATCACCGAGAATGTTCGCCAAGATCCACTCGCCCCGTTTTACGGGCGAGGTCCGCGTTGGGTACGACGTGAGCGTCAGGACACTCGCCTGCGTCAGAACGCCCGCATGGCGACCATCGGTAAACTCGACTCGGCGGAACTCTTGGCCTTGCACATTGGGTAACCCATAGAGCTTCGACAGTCGCTCGTTGACGAACGAATACTTGGCATCGAGCAGGTCGACCAGGCTGCGATTCTCGCGGAGGATCGAGCCAAAAAACATTTTGGTTTCGGTCGCCATGTCGGCCCGCAACTGGTCATTCCAATCGGGAAAGAGATCGGGATCGGGTGAGACTTCTTCCGAGAATAGCTTGCGTAACGCGAGCCATTGCCCGGCGAAGTTCTCGATGAGCGCCGACGACTTGGGGTCGGCCAGCATCCGGTCGACCTGCGCGGTCAGGTCTTCATCGGTGTGCAGTTTCCCCTGGTTGGCCAGTTGAAATAGTTCCTCGTCGGGCATGCTGCTCCAGAGGAAGTAAGAGAGCCGGACCGCCAGTTCGTGGTCGCTGACCGATCGGGCCTGGGGACCCGAAGCTGCGGGGTCTTCGATGCGGAACAGGAACTGCGGCGAGACCAGAACCGCTTGCAGAGCGACTTGCATGGCCCGCTCGAACGGTTCTTGACGGTCCTCGGCCAGCTTGGCCACGCGGATGAACGGCTCGATCTCGCCATCATTGACCGGTCGGCGGAAGGCCCGGCGAACCAGTGGTTTCAAGTTCTTGCGGACCGCCTCTTCGAAGGGCTGGTCCTTCGACGGACGGTGCTGGACGAGGACCTTTTGTAACAGCGGAAGATCGTTCGGATCGAATCGCGGTCCACTGATGATTAGCCGTTCGACGATCAGATTGCGGTCAAACGTCGTCTTCCCCTCCTCAGCGTATTCATCATTCATGAAGGCCAGGACCAACTCATGCTTCCCTTGCGAGAGGTCGAGCTTCAAGGAGTTGGTCTGCGTCTTATCGCGCGTGGCGTTGACCTCGATCTCTTTGATCATCTTTCCATCCAGGCGGACCTCCATCTTGGCCCCGCCGGTGTTCGGCTTAAACTTCGTCGCTCCCGACCGAATCTCGATGGCGTACTCTCCCGCACGCACGACTTGTAATTCGGTCGACACATAGCAGTTTGTAATCAGGATCACCGCATCGTTCGGCAGCTCATTCACAGTCAGCTTGTTACTCGGCGTCATCTGCTGCCCGGTGATCGTCTGATCAATTCCGTCCGGAGCCTTGGAGGGGATCGCCCGGTCGGCGATTTGCTCCGCCGCGTTCAGATATTTCTCGACGAGCAGCGGTTGGACCGAGAGTACATCGCCGATGTTGTCGAACCCGTACCCGACATCGTCCGCCGGGAAGTCCTTGGCCGGATCGAAGTCGACGCCGACCAGATCGCGAACCGTGTTGTTGTACTCCGCCCGGTTCAGGCGGCGGATCGTCACTCGGCCCGGGTCGGCGCCTCCCGTGCAATCGACGAAGTGCAACGTGTGATCGAGCCAGGCCACAATCTTCTCTCGTTCTTCAGCCTTCGGCTGGGTCGATGACGACGGTGGCATTGCGCCGATTTTCACATGGGCATAGACCTTGTCCCACCGCTTGCGATTCTGGAGCAGGTCGGCCAAGGCGTGGTCGCGATGGAGTTCCAGTCCGGCCTCCTGGGTCTCCGGGCCGTGGCAGTCGAAGCAGTACTGCTTGAAGAAGGGCTGGATCTCTTGTTGGTAATCGGCGGGGGCTTTCGCCACAGCTTCCGCCGAGGCCAAAACCGGCCCATCCGCCGAAGCTGCCGAAGCTGCCCCTCCCGGGGGCCAGATCGCCCAGCAGGCGATCCCAATGGCAATGCTCGTCAGAAGCCCGGCTGCGACCCAGATCGGGAGGGCGTTCTTTTTCTGACCACTCCGTTTCCCGCGTCGCGTCCGCTCCCGCGACGGTGTTTCTGCGGATGGTTGCTCTTCGGGATCGTCTCCGAGGAGATCGCTGAAGTCGTCCTCGACGACCGCCTTCTGCCTGGTGAGTGGACGGGATACGGGCTGACTGGCGAGGGACTTGATCGGCGGAGTGTCCGCCTTACGAGTGACGGGGCGGATGGCCTGAGTCTGGTCGGCGGGGCTTTGGCTGGCGGGGCTTTGAACGATGGGCCGCGACGGGACGATAAATGCCTGGCCACACTCTGCTTGGGGGCAAGCCCCTTTCTTCCCGGCGGCGTCCGCGCGGACCTTAAACACATGACCACAGTGTCGGCAACGCACGCGAAGATGTTCAGAAGGCTGCGGCACGACGAAGTCACAACGGTCGAGAGAGGGTTTCACCGATTATAGCGGGCCAGCTTACTCTCCGCGCGGGCTGGAATGTGACCGGTAGCCACGGTGTGTGCATCTCAATCGTCGGTGAATTGACCCCCACGGGGTCTCGCCCCATCGCCCAGGGTTGCCCGCGCGGCGGGAAACCCTGGGGTTTCGATCGATTTCAGCCGTTT
>JAYSVZ010000690.1:0-3461 GCA_043718305.1 Planctomycetota bacterium
CGGAACGTCTGGGAGCGCCGCAGCGAGCTGGCCCTCTTGCGAGCAGTAGGCTACACGACCGCCATGCTCCGCCAGATCGTCCTCATCGAGAACGCCTTCCTCCTCACCTTCGGCTTGCTCGCCGGTTCCGTCGCAGCTGCGGTGGCGATGGCCCCGCACCTGCTGAGCATCGGAGCCGATGTCTCCTGGCCGGGGCTGGGCCTGACGATCCTGGCCGTGTTCGCCGCCGGGATGCTGTCGTCTTTGGCGGCAGTGCGAGAGGTGGCGCGGTTGCCCATGTTGATGGCCCTGCGGGTAGAGTAGGCTCCGATTGTGCCGGTTATCCCGATCATGCCGCCCGTATCGACGGCCCGTCGATTCCCCGCAGGTGCAAACCTGTCCCCGTCCGGCTAACTTGCCGATCAATTCCGTGGGATCGGCTCCCCGCCTGTCATGGCCACCCGAAGAAGATGACAGGCGGGAAGCCTATCCCACGAGCAACAGCGTCCGAACCGAGTCGAGACTGATGGCCACCCAAGAACGTCTGCAAGGCATCTGCACCCCCTTGGCGATCAGCCAGTCGATGTACTGCCGCAGCACCGGCTCATTGACCTCGCCCCGCTCATCAAGCGGGACAAGATTCGGGGTGTAGATGCCTTGCAGGCGTTCTTGGGTGGCCATCAGTCTCGACTCGGTTCGGATGCTGTTGCCCGTGGGATAGGCTTCCAGCCTGTCGTCTTCTTAGAGTGTCAATGACAGGCTGGAAGCCGATCCCACGAGAATGATCGACAAGTTAGCGGGATGAGGAGAGGTTTGCATCCAAAGGCCGACGAGGCCGCATCGACACGGGCGGCGTAACCCGGAGAATCGGCACAACCCTCCTGCCACGCCGCCACCCGATCCCATTGAATCCCGATCCCCGATGGAAGAGGATGCCGAGATGCGTCCCGGAAGTTGCGGGATCGAACTCCGAGAGTGAGCAAGCCGATGACGAAGCTGGGACGTTCCGCTGTGATGTGGTTGGCGTGTTTCACGTTGACTGGTCTCTGGATCGAAGCTCGGAGTGAAGAACTCCCGACCATTGGGATCGAGCTTCCCCAGACCGACGAAGGGTTGCCCGGTGCGGGACCGATTCGGCGGTACGACTGGTTTCAGGGCCTGTGGACTCAGCGGCGCGGCATGTGGGCCAAGCAGGTTGAGCAGGATCAGAAGGCGGTGGTCTTCCTCGGCGACTCCATCACCCAGGGTTGGGGCGATGACGCTGGCGGGCGGTTCCCGGGGTTGAAGTTCGCCAATCGCGGGATCAGTGGCGACACGACTCGCGGCATGTTGATCCGTTTGAAGGTCGATGTGCTTTCGCTCAACCCGTCAGCCGTCGTGATGCTGATGGGAACAAACGACCTCGAAGAGGGGGCCGAGCCCGAGGTGATCGCCGCCAACTTCGCACTGATCGTCAAAGCCCTGAAGGCCCACAACGCCAAGCTGCCGATTGTCGTCTGCAAGGTCTTCCCCAGCTCTGCGACGGTGAAGCGTCCGTCCGACAAGATCAAGAAGCTGAACGAACTCTGCTTCGCAGCAGTGAAGGGCGATGCCCAAGTCACGGTGATTGATACGTGGACCTACTTCGCTGATGAAAAGGGGGATGCGAAGGCTGACCTGTTCCCGGATCTGCTGCATCTGAACGATGCGGGGTACGCGGCATGGGCGAAAGCCTTGACGCCGGTGCTGGCGACGCTGGGTTTCATGGAGACGGAAGATGACCAGTTCGAACTCGAACCGGGCGCGATCAGTTTGTTCAACGGCCACGACCTGACCGGGTGGGGCTTCCGCGACCAGAATAGCCAGGAGAAGCAGGCGACCTTCGACAACCAGACCGCGACCCCCGAGGGGCGGTACGTCGCGCTGCATGGCCGGTTGATCGTGACCACTCCCGCTGAAGGGAGCCGCATTCAACAACTCTGGACGACCCGCGAGTTCCCCAAGAACTTCACGCTGAAGCTGGAGTTCCGCGCGACGCCCAATGCCGACAGCGGGGTCTTCATTCGCCGTCCGCAACTCCAGTGCCGCGACTACCCACTGGCCGGGCCGTATAATATGCTGAAGAACTACAAGGCTCAGGACTGGAACGAAATGGTCGTCGTCGTGAAAGACAGCGTGGCCTATTGCACCTGCAACGGCGAAGTGCTCGAAGCGGAACTCAAGCTCCCCGAGAGCGGCCCGATCGGCCTCGAAGGGGACCGGGGACAGATGGAGTACCGCCGGATTCGCGTGATCGAGTGATGGGGCAGTCCATACGACTTACGGTTAAAACTCTCGCAAGCTTCGCACATGAGTGAAGGTCCAAAGCACTCTTTACCCCGACAGGGGTTACAGAGGATAGCCCGGGTTTCGCTCGCAAGCTCAACCCTACCCTGAAGGGGTAGTACACGAGCCGCACATCGAGCTTCGTTCGAGTGGAACCCTTTCAGGCCTTCGGGGTACAGACATCGATCGTGGCTAGCGGCTCTTTCTGTACTGACCACTGAGCTGAGATCCCTTCGGGACAGGGCTTGCAAAGTGCTAACACCACGGAATTCAACTCGCCAGCCCATCGTGCCGGATGTTTGATCACAGCCTGCATATCATTTCCAAAACCAGAAAGTTGAACCACGAAACACACGGAATACACGGAAAAAAGAGGAAAACAAGCGTCATCCGAACGTCTCGCTGAGGGGCGAAAGTCTGTCTCTCGGGGATGTGACATCCGGAAAGAGGCCGCTCTCCGAACGATTTCCTCCAAGTTCTGTTCCGTGTATTCCGTGTGTTCCGTGGTTCCACCACTGCCTCTGAGACTGCTGGAAACGCTGGGAATCCGTGGTATTTTCACACCTTGGAAGCCCTGACCCTTTGGGTTGCGGCTACGCCGCGCGGGCCATAGTCCCTACCGGCATCAACTCATCACACCTGCTGCGACATCCGTTCCGCCAACCGCCGCAGAGCCGGGCTCGTGTCATCGGGCCTTAGATGCACGTTCAGCAAGCTGAACCCGTCGGTCTTGGCGAGTCCCGCCTTCACACTTTGGTGCAACTCTCCAACGGTATGGACCTCGAATCCCCAGCCCGCTCCGAGGAGGTCGGGCAGGCGGTGGTAGTCCCAGTTCAAGATGTCGTTGAAGGGGCCTTCGAGGAGGAACCGTTCGGTGGTGTACCCCTTGTTATTCAGCACGATGACCAGCGGATTGAATCCGTGCCGGATCGAAGTCGATAGCTCCATGCACGTCATCTGAAAAGCCCCATCACCGACCAGGACGATTGGTCGAAGTTTTTTGTTCGCGGCTTGCACCCCGACACTGGCCGGGATCGCGAACCCCATCGACGTGTAATAGGCCGGGCTGAGGAACTCGGTCTGCTTGTGAATCGTCAGGTCGCTGGCTGCAAAGAGCGAGTCCCCCACATCGGCCACGACGACCATGTTGTCATCGAGAATCGTGTTGATGTGTTCGA
>JAYSVZ010000070.1:0-2691 GCA_043718305.1 Planctomycetota bacterium
AGATGGTTCCAGGTGCGGTCGCAGTCCGAGCGACTCCAGCGTCTCCGTCGCTGTGGGGCCGATACTGCCGATCACGCACTGGCGGGCGGCGGCCAGCCACTCCTCGCGGAGCCCCATGCGCTCGGCCACTTCGAGGGTATTGACGGCCTGTTGGGCACTCGTGAACAGGAGTACGTCCAGTTCTCCGGCGATGATCGATCGGATCGCCGCTTGTAGCGGTTCCAAGTCGTCGGGCAAGGCCCACTTATAAACCGGGACGCTGCGCACTTCGGCCAGACGGTCGGTGAGCGCCCTCGCCAATTCGACTTGTGGCTGTCCGTACTCTTGGAGGGCGACAACCTGGCCCGCCATGGGAATCGGCTTGCTGTCGATCATGGTGACGATTTCTCGCCAGGTGTTCGGCTCGGGGGCGCGGTAGTCGACATGGATCCCTTGCAGGCGGAGGACCGCGACCGGTTTGGGGCCACGGACGAGAACCATCGTCCGCCGAAAGGCAGCCTGAATTTGGTCCAACGGCCAACGGGTCAGGAGGATGTCGAGCAGCGCCTGAGCTCCGACTCCGGTCAGGAACAACACCACATCGATTCGCCCGCCGAGCAGCTCTTCTCCGAATTGGAGTGCCTCGTCGTTCTCTTCGAGGCGGATCTCCTTTAAGGAAGGAGCAGAGACGGCGACCGCCCCTTGGCGCTCGATGAGAGAGATCATCTCCTCCGAGCGGCGGCTTTCGAATGTACAGACTCTGAGCATCGACGCGGTTCCGTGCTGACCCGATTCCGAGAGGTGGGTGACACCACTCACGGGACAGTCTCTTCAACGCGATGGACCCGCGTCGAGAACGATTACCGCATCCCTGATGCGATTTTCTAAGGTCGCATGCTTACCCGGCACTCTCCGAAGAGTCGGCGAGTTGGACATGGCTCGCCCAGTCGGTGCGATGGGGCGAAACCGCCCGGACCGGTTTACCGGAAGACTCGACAGGATCGCGTGATGCTTTATCGTGTGAGCCAGTGGCGACCGGGGGTCTCCCCTTGACAGTCCCCAGAAACACTTCTCTCCAGCCCCTTCGACTGCGAAGCCATCAAGTGACCACACCGTCAGAACGTCTGCGGGCCCTGTTCTCCGCCGACGAGTTCGCCCGGACGATCAACCTCGCCACCGAGCTGTTGAAGACACACTTCGAGCGCGTCTTGCAGGGGACCGGGCCGGTCCAAGTCTGGTCGCACCCGCTCGAAAAGATCGAACGGGCGGGCCGCTCTCTCGATGCCGCTCCCGGGAATGGTCCCGCTGCCGAGCGGATTCGCGACCTGATCGAGCTGTGTCTGGCGAATGGGCAGAACCTGCATCATCCGCATTACATCGGGCACCAGGTTCCCGGCCCGCTTCCTCTGGCGGGAATCTTCGACGCCATCGGAACGATCACTAATCAGGTGATGGCCGTCTACGAAATGGGACCGTGGGCCACAGCCGTCGAGCGAGCGCTGATCGAGCGGCTGGGGGAACGCTGCGGTTTGCCGCCGGGCGAGTTTGCCGGACTGATCACGAGTGGCGGCTCGATCGCAAACTTGACCGCCTTGCTGACAGCCCGCAATGTGGTCTTTGGCGAAAGCTGGAGCCAAGGCGTCGCCGCCTTGCCGAAGCCGCCGGTTCTCCTCGTGCAACAGGATGCACACTACTGCATCGCCAGATCAGCGGGCATTCTGGGACTCGGAACGAATCAGGTGGTCCGCGTCGGACTCGACGACCAGCGACGGATGTGTCCGGAGCAACTCGACGAGTCGCTCCGCACGCACGCCGCCCAAGGCATCCCGGTACTCGCCGTCGTCGCGTGTGCGTGTGCCACACCGATTGGCGCGTTCGATCCGCTTCCAGAGATTGCCGATGTCTGCGAACGCCACGGTGTCTGGCTCCATGTCGACGCCGCTCACGGAGCTTCGGCGGTGTTCAGTGACAAGTACCGGCATCTCGTGGCGGGCTTGGAGCGGGCGGACAGTTTCATCTGTGATGCTCACAAGATGATGCACGTTCCCGCCCTCTGTGCGTTCGTGTTTTATCGCCGGAAGGCGGATCGGTTCGCCGCGTTTCAGCAGGACGCCCCCTATCTGTTTGACCCCTCCGCTCCCGGAATGGCAGAGTACGACTGCGGTCTGATGACGATGGAATGTACGAAGCGGGCGGCGGCGTATGGTTTGTGGGGGGTGTGGAGTGCCTACGGGCCGCAGGTCTTTTCCGACCTGGTCGAGGCCACATTCGACCTGGCCCACGAGGTCTGGGAACTGCTGCAAACCCAGCCCGACTTCCAGGCCCCTTACCGCCCGCAGTGCAACATTATTGTCTTCCGCTACGCCCCACCGGGGACTGACCCCGCGACTTGGAACGATCTGAACCGGGAGATCCGCCGGAAACTAATCGAGAGCGGGGCCTTTTACCTCTCGCAAACCGCGATCGAGGGGCGCGCCTACCTGCGAATGACGGTGATCAATCCCCTCACCACGCGGGAGATGGTTCAGGAGATGCTGGTCAGCCTGCGGCTGTGAATCCTCGCAAATTCCGAATTATTCCGATCCGTCTGGAAAACGATCGCCCCTCCCCGCAAGTGTGTGCATCTCAAACGTCGGTGAATTCAGATCGGACCGGTCTTTGACCCCGACGGGGTCTCGTCTCGTAGCCCAGGGTCGGCTGCGCAGCGGCAGA
>JAYSVZ010000691.1:0-3459 GCA_043718305.1 Planctomycetota bacterium
GCGATGACACATTTTTCATTTGAAACTGAAACAGCACCGGCCCTTCGCCGTCTTTCACCACACGGCGTTGCTCGGTGGTGTCCCATGCGAGGGCCTTCGTGGGGGGCTCTTCGACCGGGGACTCCGTTACGACGGGAGTCTCCTCCACGAAGGCAGGCTGCGAGACGACTGGCGGTTCGACCACTGGGGAAGTCGCCATGACCGCAGGAGTCACCTGCGGCAGATCACCCGCGCAGCCACTCGCCAGCAGACCAGCCGCCAGCCACGGACACCAGAACGGAAGAGGTTTTGATTTCATGGGAGATTCATCCGGCAATGTGGGATCTCAGTCCCCAGCGGAGCTTGGGAACCAGAATAAAGCGATCCCTTCTTCCGCCCCGAAGGGGCACCGACAAACCAGCCCAGGGCAACGCCCTGGGAATCGAGTCGTCTTATTTGACAAGCCCTGAAAGGGCGGCACAAAACGAGGCACCGCCCTTGTTTCGCCCCTTCAGGGCTGGGACCGTTTGAACTTCGGAGCCCTGGGGCGCGCCGGGTGCCACTGTCGGCAAAGACACCACCGTCGAGTGAGAGCTGATTTGGGGTGGCACTGGCGGTCGCTTTGGGCCGCCAGTGTTGACGAGCGTGAACCGTCTGACTCGATGCTGTTGGTCCCCTACACTGGCGAGTTGAAGCCCTCGCCGGTGGCATCCGGAACCGCGAAGCGGTGGCAGCGAGTAGCCGTGGGCGAAAGCCCACGGACCTTAACGAGAGTGTCGGAGTTTCCACTGATCTACGCTAATCCAGAAGAGCCTTTCGATAGAGCATCGTCTCAAAACCAGGCTCCGGATGAGTGTTGATCCGCGTGAATGAGTGTTCCCAAATTGCGACTGATGACCAATTCGGAAATTAGTCGAGAGAACGAACTGAAGACCAATTCCGAGACTGCACTGCCTGCCTACGATGGGTTCAATCGCGGCTGAAGGATTCGCAGGCAATAATCCATGACCCCTTGGGTTTCCACGTTCGTGAGGACATCAATGTTATGTTGCCAACGGGCGATGCCGCGGCGGTCGAAGACGGTCATCCCCCGTGTCAAGCGGCCATCCAACTCCACATCGATCGCCCCCGATTCGCGATCGAAGAGTTCTGGTTGAGTGATTGCCGCCAGGGCGAGTACCTCGTGCAGGGCCACCCCTTCCTGTCCCAGATGCTGTCGCGCAGCTCGCAGCGCGAACGGGAGCATCCAGACGAGAGCTTGCCCGAGCCGCGTTTCGGGACTGGGATTCAGTCGCTGGTATTGCTCGAACGTCAGCTCCAGCCGCCGCGTCACGTCGAGAGGCACTAACGTCTTGGTACAAGGCTGGCGGAGGACATAGCGGGCTGCCTCGGGATCCGCGAGAATGTTGAACTCGGCGGTAGGCGTCACGTCCCCTGGACTGGCATAAGCACCCCCTTGGACCACCAGACCGCGCAGTTCGCCGAGAAACGTAGGCGACAGTTCCGCTGCTCGGAAGAGATTCGTCAGCGGACCAAGGGTGAGGATCGTGATCTCGTTGGGATTCGCCCGCACGAGGTCGATCATAACCTTGGCCGAGTCATGCTTCTGGTGAAAATCGACCGACAGATCCGGAAAGTCGCCCAGCCCATTCGGGCCATGAAACGTAGTCGGCGGCGGCGTGTCGAGGCCCGACCAAGCTGCGACCGGACCATCGGAGATTCCGAATCGCGGCCAACGCGGCGGATCGAGCAGCGAGACGAGCGCGAGCAGATTGCGGGTCGCCTGTTCCCCGGAGACCATGCCGCCGGTCGCTGTGACGGCCAGTAATTCGATCTCGGGATCGCACAAGGCCAGAATCACTGCGAGGGCGTCCCCGATTCCGGAATCGGCGTCGATGATGAGCTTGCGCGGCATGGTCATTGGTCCCTGGTCGTCGCAGAAGTCGTCAGACTTCTGCCGTCAGAATTCTTACGAATTCTGCTACGGCTTCACTCTCCCCCAACATCGTCCCTGTCTGGCGGGTCACTACGCGGCCCACTCGGTGCCCCGGGAGCACTGACCACGGTCAGGATATCCATCGCATCGACCAGCACCCGCCGGTTGTCCTCGTACCCGACCAGCACCTTTTTGGCGAGGATCTCCTGGGCCAGAACCTTCCCCTTGCCTTCCTTGGTCACCACGAACTTGCCCACTCCCGGCAACTCCCGTTTGTACTCTTCATAGGTGTCGTATTCATATCGCAAGCAGCATTTCAGCCGCCCACACCGCCCCGACAGCTTGTTCGGATCGAGGCTCGCCTTCTGCAGCTTGGCCATCTTCATCGACACCGGCGGCATCTCGGTCAGGTGTGTATTGCAGCAGACCGGCTTTCCGCAATCCCCATAGTCGGCCAAGAGCTTGGCTTCCTCGCGGATGTTGATCGACCGCATTTCGACGCGCAAGCTGAACTGCTGAGCCATCGACTTGAGTAGGTCGCGAAAATCGATCCGGGCTTCCGAGGTGTAATAGAACGTCAGTCGCTCGCCGCCCAGGAGTTGCTCGACATCGACGAGTTGGAGCGCCAGGTTATGCTCCGCGATAATCTGACGAGCTTTGAGGAATGAGGCTTGTTCCTGTTTGGTGAGTTCATCTCGGTCCCGATAATCATCGGGTGATGCATTACGTTGAATCTTTCCCGCTTGGTCACGCCCGCCCAAATAGTCCTTCGTGCGGTCCGAAGCTTCGCACAGCACCTCGCCCCACTCGAGGCCGCGCGGGCTGCGAATGATGACCTGATCCCCGCGACGATACTCTTCGTCGCTCCCGCGCGTGCCAAACTCGGCCACGTTGCGGAGCGTGCCGTAGCGGACAACGTATCGACGAGGTGGCATGGGGATCCTTCCGGTGAATGACAAAATCATTCTAACCGGGCCAGTGGTTTCCGAGAATAGCCGGAGAAGGAGTGGGGTGGACGCCGGGTGTCTCTGACGGACGCTTTGCACCGCGTCGCACTGTTCAACTGGCCCCGGCCTGTAAATAATGCATGGACCACCTCCCGAGACCGAAGGTTCTGAACATGGTTGCCTCCCGTATCGTTGTGACCCGCTGGCTGGGAATTCTGGCGCTATGCCTGAGTGCCTCGACGGTCTGCGCAGCGGACTGGCGGCAGTTTCGAGGTGATTCCGGATTGCAAGGGGTGGCTGCCGAGGCTCAGATCCCCGATGAACCGCGTCTGATTTGGGAACTCGAAACGGTGGATGGGATGGGCTCGACCCCCGTGATTGTGGGGGAGCATGTCTATATCGGTCTCGTCTCGGGGGATCTGCTCTGTGTGACGTTGGCCAATGGGAAAGAGGTCTGGAAGTACCAGTCGCTTCCCAATGCAAAGCCGAACGATCTGCCCCCCGCATTCATGGCCCCCATCGCGGCGACCGACACGATGATCTTTGCGGGTGACCAGGAAGGAACGCTGCACGCGATCGACCGCGCCACCGGAAAAA
>JAYSVZ010000692.1:0-10648 GCA_043718305.1 Planctomycetota bacterium
GCTCTTCTAACCCTTGGATCGCAGCCCGCAACGCGTGCGGACCGACCACTACGATCGTGGGAAACTCCCGAGCTGTCTGGACCAGTCGTGTATGAAGCGGAGTCCGGGCTCGCGAGTCGAGAACGATGCGCGTCGCCACGCGCGGTCCCGCCGGACGAGCGGTCAGTAAGGGATCGTCGGCCAGGACTGTTCCGACTCCAATGACGATCGCATCACAGCGTCCCCGAAGCTCATGAGCCACCGCCCGCGAGGCATCCCCGGTGATCCACTGCGACTCGCCGGTATGAGTGGCGATCCGTCCGTCGAGGGACATCGCCCACTTGGCATGGACCCAAGGCAGCCCCTCCAGGATCAGCCGGCAGAACGGAGCAATCAGCCGCCGCGCTGCGGGTTCGCAGAGTCCGAGTTCGACTTCAATCCCGGTGTCTCTCAGGAGGGCGATCCCCCGCCCGTTCACATGCGGAGCGGGGTCGCTCGTCCCGATCACGACCTTGCGAATTCCCGCCGCGATCACAGCGGGCGCACACGGCGGCGTTTGGCCCTGGTGCGAACAAGGCTCCAATGTGCAGTACAGCGTGGCCCCTCGAGCCCGCTCCCCGGCCATCGCCAAGGCATGGACCTCGGCATGCGGTCCCCCGAACCGCTGGTGCCACCCCTCGCCGAGCAGGTTCAGAGACTCGTCAACGACCACCGCCCCCACCGGTGGGTTCGGTTCGACAGCCCCCCGCCCGCGCTCGGCAAGCTGCAATGCATAGCGCATCACGGCTTCGGCAGTCTCGAATCGCTGCGAGTGGCAATTCATGCCGGTCTGGTCCTTTTGTGGAATTTGATGGCAGGTTTTGCCGTTCACGGTGCCTGCGAAGTCGACTCATCTTACACGATCGGACAGTTCACTACGTCTGCTGCCGATTGTTTCATTCCATAGGGATGTGCCCTCGGGAGGTGAGGGGGAGTAATTCGATACCACAAGCAGCGGGTCTCCCTTGGGTGATCCCCTCTGTGCACGAGTGATCGTGCTGTCCCTTCCCGACCTTCAATGTCGCGAGGATCCGATGTTGCGGTCCTTCGGTAAAAGTATGGTGGTGGCTCTGGTGTGTGCAGCTTCCGGCTGCTCATCCAGTTGTTGCTACGATTTCGTGGATGAATCCCTCACGGGATGCCACGACCACCTGGAAGCGAAGATGGCATGGCATGCCAACTCCGATTGCTTCTGCGAGGTGGAGTACATTCGCGACTTCAAGGAGGGCTTCATTGCGGGGTATATCCACGTGATGAATGGGGGTGGCTGTTGCCGTCCGACGCTCCCTCCGCGGAAGTACTGGAGCATCTGCACCCGGGGACCAGAAAACAACTGTCGAGTTGTGGCCTGGTACAACGGTTGGAGTGCCGGGGTGGCGCAAGCGCACCGCGACGGAATGGGATCGAATCCGATCCTGACCGGTCCGGACATTTATCACACCAACTGCCAGATTCCCGTCGCTCTGCCAGACGACTTGATGCGGGATGCCGCTGTCGAGCACTATGAAGAGCACGACACGATTCGGCAGATGCCCGCCGACCAAGGGATTTTCCCGGCTGATCAGGGCGGTGAGGGGGGATCTCAGGTTCCTCTGAATCCAGTGCCCGTGCAGCCGGACTACAACCCACCCGCAGTGCCCGAGCAGAACGCGCCCCCGGCGGCTGCCATTCCGCCTTCGTGGCGGAAGTCGATTGTGGATGTGTCGCTCGTGCCACCCGCTCCGCCTCGCGGCGAAGATGGTGAGTAACTCGCAACCCTCTGCTCGTGCTGTCTCACAGCTTTCTCGCACATTCACGTATGATTCGCGGAGCGATTCCATGCGATCCGTTCGGTTTCTCACACTGGCTCTCCTGGGTCTGGCCCTGCCGAGCCTCTCGGGTTGCACTTCACTGCAACTCTCCATGCATGGCCCGGATGCCGTACCGGCCCGTAAGGTGCCGCAGTTGGTCATGGCCCGACCTCGGTCGGACATGCAGGAGCTCTCTCTGTCCCGCTTGGGACAAGAGCCCCCTGAGCATTACCAGCTCGGACCGAACGATGTCCTCGGGATCTTCATCGAGAACGTTCTCGGGAAGACCGATGAGCCGCCTCCCGTCCACTTCCCAGAAGACGGCGAACGGGCTCCGTCTATCGGCTACCCGATTCCGATTCGGGAAGACGGCACGGTCGCCCTGCCCCAGATTACTCCGATCCAACTCGAAGGTTTGACCATCGAGCAGGCCACGAGTCTGATCCGGAAAGCTTACACGATTGATCGCGACATCCTTCCAGATGGCAAGGAACGGATCATCGTGACGCTCATCAAGCGGCGAACGTACCGCGTGATGGTGGTCCGTGAAGAGTCCGGCACCAAGGATGGTGTCACTAAGCGGGGTGATGGTCATACCATCGACCTGCCCGCCTATGAAAACGATCTGCTGCACGCTCTGAACGAGACCGGTGGTCTTCCCGGGACCGATGCTCGCAACGAAATCCTGATCATCCGTAAGACGGGTGATATCGGGGCTCGCTACGACGAAATCGTCAGCACCATCAAGATGTCGAAGCAGCCCTGCATGGCTCCGCCACTCGTCCCGGATGCACCGAACGTCACCCGGATTCCACTGCGGTTCCATCCGGACATGCCACCGACGTTCAGCAAAGATGACATCATTCTGCAGACCGGTGATATTGTCCTGATCCAGTCCCGTGATCGTGAAAAGTTCTACACCGGTGGTGTCTTGGGCGGTGGAGAATACCAGATTCCCCGTGACTACGATCTCGACGTGCTGGGGGCAATCGCCATGGCCGACGGGTCGATTGGCTCCTCGGGAGCAGTCCTGTCTCAGTCGCAGGGTGGTGGTGGTGGTGGTGGTCGCGGTGGACAACGTGGTGGCCCGCTGCCTCCTTCACGGGCAATTATCATCCGCAAGCTGGCTGACGGTGGTCAGATTCCGATCAGTGTCGACTTGAACCGGGCACTGACTGATTCCAGCGAACGAATCCTGATTCAGCCTGAAGATGTGGTCATCGTGCGGTACACCTGTGCTGAGGAAGTGATTAACACCGCCTTGGGACTGGTCCAGTTCAACTTCCTGTATGGCCTCGGAAGTCGCCGCTAAGATTGAGTTGCTTTGAGAAACTTCCCCAAGGGTCGGCATGCGTGCCGGCCCTTGGGGCATTTCGGTAGGATGGAATTGATGTGAGCCGCAAGGCGCTAGCCGCGGGTTCTGGTGAGCGAGAGGTCAGAAGAACCGGCGGCTAGCGCCTTGCCGCTCACTGCCTGAAGGCTGATGGCTTCGAAAACGTCCCTTGATGATGTCCTCGCAACTGCACTCCCCATGCCCGGCGAATTCTCTCTCATCGACTGGCTCCGCCACCGCACGGCTCGCTCGCCAGCGGTCACTCTCGGGATCGGTGATGACGCCGCGCTCTTGGCCCCCACGCCCGGCGAGGAGGTCATTGTCACGACCGACATGCTGATGGATGGTCGCCATTTTATCGTTGGTGCTGTCTCCCCCGAGTTGATCGGGCGGAAGGCCCTGGCTGTCAACCTGAGCGATATCGCCGCGATGGCCGGGCGACCACTGGCCGCTTTCGTCAGTTGGGCTCTCCCTCGAACAGGGGGCCGGGCCTTGGCCGAGCGGCTCTTCTCCGGCATGCAAGACCTCGCGGATGAGTACCAAGTCGTAATCGCAGGGGGCGACACCAATAGCTGGGACGGACCGTTGGTGATCAACGTGACGCTGATCGGCGAAACCATCGGCCAGCGCAAAGTCCTTCGAAGTGGAGCCCAGCCCGGCGATGGAATCTACGTCACCGGCCCGCTCGGGGGCAGCCTTTCCGGACGCCACCTGACCTTCGCACCGCGTGTCCATGAAGCGCAGCAACTCAGCCAGAACATTGCCCTCCACTCCATGCTGGACCTCAGCGATGGGGTCGCCTCCGATCTCCGACATATCCTCACCGCCAGTGGCGTGGGAGCGGCCATCGAAGGCGACGCGATTCCCATCCACACGGATGTCAGTGCGAAGCTCTCTAAGGCCGACCGACTGCGCCACGCCCTGACCGATGGCGAGGACTTCGAACTACTCTTCACAGCTCCCGCAAGCGCTGAACAGGGACTCGCCCAACTCCAAGCCGAGGGGCTGCCCTGCTTCCGCATCGGTCAGATCCGTGCCAGCACGGGTTGTGTTGTGATCCACGAGGGAACAGAATCCCCACTGCTCCCCAGTGGGTGGGAACATCGGATCGACTGAGCTCCAGAGACACATTGCTCGTAGGCATTAAAAACTCAGTCCCAAGCTCCAGCTTGGGACTGCATATCCCCGAAGCTCTGCTTCGTCGCCGGAGAGGTGGCCTCGAAGCGACGCCCGTCGTGATGAAGGCGATTGCACATCGGGTTGGAGTCCAGGCTTTAGCCTGTCCGGAACAGCCTAAAGGCTGGACTCCAACCCCAGGCTTTAGCGTGAACGAGGCACTAGCTCAGCGAAGCGAAGCTTCGAAGATCGGCGTTCCCCAGCCGGAGCTTGGGATCGAGGATTCAAAACTGGGAAGAGCTTCGGAACGATCGACCGTTACTTCCCCAGCTGCGCCTCGATGGCGGACTGCAACTGCTGCACGCGATCGAGTTGGATGTCGGGCGGACGTTTTTCCAGCAGGAACTTCGTCGTGGCCAGAGCCTCCTCCAGGCGGTCGGTGTGGAAGCAGTAGACCGCCTTCATGGCGAGGTCGTAAGACGACTCCGGGTCGATGGCGAGGACCGTCTCGGTGTAACGCAATGCCGCCTCGGCTTGACTGATATCGTTCGACAAGGCGAGCAGGTTTCGCAAGATGCGAATCACGATCTGTTTCGCGGTCTGCGGCTCCGACACGGATGCATCCCACCCCGATTCAGTGACCAATTGCTTTGTTTCTTCGAGTGTCTGTTGGCGACCGCGATCGAACGGATCGATCATGACTGGTTCGCCCATGACCGGCACAAAACGGACCACGAAATGCCCCGGCAGGCCGATGCCGTCCACCTTTAATCCGACCCGTTGGGCCAAGGTCATGTAGACCACGGAGAGCGTGATCGGCAACCCCTCGCGGTCGTCGATCGTTTCGTTGAGATAACTGTTCGAAGCGTTGAAGTAGTTGACGCGGCTGCCGTGGAAGCCTTGTTCATCGAACAAGCAGCGATGGAACGCCGCGAGTTTTTCGGCGTCAGTCCCTTCGGCGGGGAGGACCGCTTTGATCTCGCCAGCTAGGTCATCCAGCGTGGCCAGTGAGTCTTCCACCCGGACCTCGGGATTGTCGAGGACCGCAATCAATAGGGCTGCCCGAGCGAGGTCGATCTCTGCTTCGGGACCAGCGAGAGCTTGCACCAGGGCCTTCCGCGTGCGTGATTCATGAACGGCCCGCGAGAGTTGCCGGATGCGGGTTGCCGATTGCTCCAACTGCCGGGCCTCCGCTTCCAGGGCGGCATGCAAACTGGCCGGTTGCGGGAGCAATTCGTCGACCAAGGCTACCGTTGGCGGACGGCCAGAGAGTTTGCTCGCCTGGGCTCCCGCGAGTTGCCGAACCTCGGCGGGCGGGGCATGGGGCGGGATTTCGGCCCCCATCACGAAGTCCTTGAACTCGGCAGTCGTGTGGCGAAACTTGGCCAACCCGCAGGCACCCGCGCGGAGATCGTTGTCGAACTCCTCGTGGACCAATTGATCGTTGCAGTAGCACTTGATCCGATCGGCTTCCACGCGGACCTTCAAGTGGTTCCACTCTCCCTCCTGATACTCGGGGCGAGCCTCTTCCCAGAGAACCTGCCACTCATAGACCGTGGGGCCGCTGAACCGCGTAAACCGCAGCTTGCCACTGGTTGGGTAGAAGCCGTAATGCGTCTCGCCTTGATGGAAGAAGACCAACCCGGCGGCCCCGTCGATTTGGTCAAGTTTGACGGAGACACCCATCTCGAAGGGGATCTCTGGAAGAGCCTTCGTCGAGAGGCACAAGCTGCGTCCGCCGAACCCGGTGCCTTGTCCCTGCACACGAATTCGACCGGCCCGTTGGGTCCAGCGGACATCCCCGGGGACGGTCCACTGCCGCGGGTTCACGGCTCCGATCGTGAGCCACTTCGACATCGCCACGGGGTTCGGTTTCTCCAGCAACGGCTTGAGCGAATTGATCGCGACCGCATAGCCCAGATCGCGAGTGACGAGCGATTTAAGAGTCAGCAGCCCCTGCACCCGCCCCGACAGATCCACGAGTGGCCCGCCGCTGTTGCCTTGCTCGATCGGGATCGCGAGCTGAATCATCGACATCCCTTGGACGTTCTCGCGGAGGCCGGAGACGACACCGGCCACGACACTATGTTCAAGTCCCAGTGGGTTTCCGATGGCGACGACTGGCTGGCCTTGAGTCAAGGTTTCGGAGTCGCCCAGCTCAAGAGCCGGCAGGCCGGTCGCTTCGATTTTAATGAGTGCCAGGTCGTGCGATTTCTCGTGGGCATGGATCGTCACGACGGGATAGACCGTCCCGTCGAGGAGGCGGACCTGAATCGCCCGCGCCTCGCCGAGGACATGCAGGTTGGTCGCGATCAGCCCGTCCTCGCGAACGATGAACCCGCACCCCATCCCTTGCGTCTGGCCATCGCGGTCGCTGAACGAGACCACGACGACCGACTTTTTCACCCGGTCGGCCAGTGTCGCCACGTTCTCCGGCGTCATTGGAACGGCGACTGCGGGCGGGCTCGGCAAAGCGTCTGACTGTGCCCAGATCGGCGACGCGCGCCCCACCCGCAAAACGAATCCGATCACGCACCACTGAACCGACTTCAAGTTCCATGTCATCGTACAGCTCGCGCATGATGTTGCGGGGCATTTCGTGTTCCGTGCCCGACGCGTTGCCGAGATCATAACTCCGACATCGACCGAGATGCAGTCGAGTCGAGCGCGCTCCTGGCAAGTTGGTTGGAGCGAGAGGGGGGGCGCGCCGAATGCGGTGTGGCTGGAATGCCGACAGGGTTTGTGGCCTCGATCGGATCGTTCTCGATTGAAACAAGCGTCGGCTCGTCTCATGTCATGAGTTCCGCGATCGGCGTCCCCGAATCGAGCAGTGGCACCGGGCGTCCGGAGAAGTCGCGAACCATTTGAGTCGGATCGATCCCCAGTGCGTGATAAATCGTCCCCAGGATATTTTGCGGACCGAGCGCGCGGGTGGTCGGGCGTTCGCCGTGCGGGTCGGTTTGACCGATGACTTGCCCGGTCTTCACGGCTCCGGCCAGGAGGGCGAAACTGGCATCGGGCCAATGGTCGCGGCCCGCCAGCGAGATCTTCGGCGTGCGTCCGAACTCGCCCCAGACCAGCACCAGCACCTCTTCATCCAGCCCCCGCTCATGCAGGTCGGTCACCAGCGCATGGACGCTCCGGTCGAGCAGCGGCAGCATCGTCTCCAGGCTGTGCCAGATACTCTTGCCGCCCACTTGCTGGATTACGTTGCCGTGATGGTCCCACAACCCGGCCCGAAGCGTGACCACCGGCACGCCCGCTTCCACCAGCCGCCGAGCGAGCAAGAAGTCCTGACTGTTCCAGATCGTGTCGGCTTGCGGTCCGACATAGATGTATTTGTCGGTGTTGTAGCCATACCGTTCGCGCACGGCATCCGGCTCTTTGGTGAGGTCGAACGCCTCCCGCACCTGGGGCGAGTTCATGATCTCAAAAGCCCGCACCGTGTAATTGTCGGCATCTTTCAACTGTGTGCTGGCCGACCGTTCGATTCGGTCGAACGACTGCAACAACTCCTTGCGGCTGCCAAATCGCTGCGCGGAAATCTCCTGCAACAGTTTCAGATTCTGCACCCCCGCCCCGCCAGAAATGTGGAGCGGAGAATGGGATGTCCCGAGGTATCGCGGGTTCTCATAGCTCGTCAGCCGCTCGGCGTATTCGAGGCTCACGTACGATGGCACCAGTTGCTGCTTGTCCAGATGCTTCTTTTCCTGGAAGTAACTGATCACCGATCCAAACGACGGGCGCTGCTGCGACTTCGGCGACCCGCTGTAGACTTCTTCTAACTCGTGCTGCATCGGCTCGACAAATTGGAGCGAACGGATCAAGGCCAGCTTGTCGGCGATCCGGGCCTGCCGAGGGAAGAGGTGGCAGATATCGAACCCCGGCACGTTGGTCGAGATCGGTTTGAATTCGCCACGAAACTCGACGGGGGCTTCCGGCTTCAGGTCATAGGTGTCGAGATGACTCGGCCCGCCCGCCAGGCAGACCATAATCACCGATCGAGGTCGCTTTCCCGTTCCCGCTTCGACCCGCATCTGCAACAACTGCGGCAGCGTCAACCCGCCGATTCCGGTCACGCCCCACTGGAGCATTTGCCGCCGCGAGGGTGCTGCTGGACCGTTGGTGGATAGACTCGCGAGCATGGCTATGGCACTCACCGTCGCTTCGAAATCTCATCGTCCGATCCATTGAATAATGTACGCGTGCCCGCCAGCTTGTGCAATGTGATCTCTGTGGCATTCGTAATGAGCAGTCAAAGGGGGAGCAGAAGGCAGGGGGGCAGGTTTCATTGTTTTTTCGCCGGCATCGGTCCGCCGATCCACTCGTTCCCTTTCGATCTCCGGATCAATCTGGCAGACTCTGGTGCGTGCCTCGTTCCTTCACGGTCTGTCAGAAGTGAGTCTGTGATGCGGTGTTTGATTGACGCGTCCGATGAAGATTTCGTGAATGAGGCTCCTCACCAAGTTCGTGAGCAGGTCGTGGAGTGGTCATGAGGACAGCGGCTCTGTTTCTGGCATGGTGTGGGCTGATGGCGTGGGCGCATTGGCGGAGTCCGGATCCCGGAGTGGCTGGGCGTCCCATCAGCGAATTTCGAGATGGTTCTCAACCAGCCATCGGTTATTCCCTGTTCGTGGTCTTGATCGCGGCAGTCTTGTCCCACGCCCGAGGATGGTGGGTGCGTCGAGAAGTCTGGTCCTGTTACGTCTCTCTGGCTGTCGCGAGCGGACTCGTCGTGGTTGCGGCGACCCCCTCAAATGACCGGTTTCACCAGTACATGGCATTGGCGGTGATTGGAATTGGTGAATTGTATTTCACGGTCAGTCTCTACCGAGAGTTTCTGGAATGGAACGATCCATTCCTGCGATCGATTCATCGTCGGGGAGTGGTGGAGATGAAGATTCCTCTCGCCGAACTGCGCATCGCCGGGATTTGGAGATGGGTCGTCTTCCTCCATCAGGGAGTCTTTCTCCTGGCAGTCGTTCTCATCCCGACTCTCTTTCAGAGTTGGGGGATCTTACAGAAGTTCATCGTGACGCATTTGTTGCTACTGCTGGTCATTCTCGAAATCCTCCCGCGTCGCCGATCCCCGAGGGGCAAACGACGCCGGGCCGTGAAGAGTGCCTGACCATGACTTTGGGGAAACGGAAGTTCGCCGTCGAGCTTGCTCGACGTGCTCAGAGCTTCTCCAGAATAAAACAGTTGCCGCGACCAAGGCTCTGCATCCCTTCCGATTCGCGGACCAATCTGGCAGACTCCGGAGGATGTCTCGTTCCTTCACGGTCTGTCAGAAGTGAGTCTGTGATGCGGTGTTTGATTGCAGTTCTGGCGTTCACCCTTTTTCTCCCTCATGGCACAGCACGGGCCGAGTTCCAGGCTGGCGTGGCCCGGACCGAGGTCACGCCGACCGAGCCGATTCGGCTCTCGGGGTACGCCGCTCGTTCCACCGTGTATGAGTCGATCGACACGCCACTCTATGCCAGAGCCTTGGTGCTCCGCGAAGGCACTGGCCCGCTGCGGGTGCTGGTGTCGGTCGACACGATCGGATTCCCGGGCGATCTGACCGTCGAGATCGGGCGGTTACTCAAGGACCAGCACGGCATCGAGCGGGCCGCTCTGGTGATCAGCGGGACGCACTCCCACACCGCCCCGCAACTCACACGCGGGCTCGACAATCTGTATGGCGTCCCGCAATCGGCAGAGGAGCAGGCGAAGACCGATGCCTATACCAACTTGGTTCGAGATCGCGTGGTGGAAGCTGTGGCTTTGGCGGTGGCTGACCTCGCCCCGGCGAAGCTCTCGGTGAGTATCGGCGAGGCGACCTTTGCCCACAACCGCCGCGCACTGGTGGACGGCAAGTGGGTCGGCTTCGGGGGGAACCCGCTGGGAGTGACCGACCACACGGTCCCCTGCCTGAAGATCGCCTCGCCGGACGGAGAGATGACTCGCGCGGTGCTGTTCAATTATGCTTGTCACTGCACGACGTTTGGCCCGCAACATAACCGGGTGAACGGCGATTGGGCGGGGTACGCCGCTACCGAATTGGAGGCGGCCCATCCGGGGATGCTGGCTTTCTCGCTCATCGGATGTGGGGCCGATGCGAACCCCAATCGGAACGATGACCAGTTGGAGTCCTCGAAACGCAACGGCCACGAACTGGCCGTCGCCGTTGGAAAGCAACTCACTGCCCAGTCGACCGAGGTCACTGCCACCCTGCAATCGACGTTCGGCTTCGCCGGGATCGCCCCCGATCGTCCCAGCGCTGATGACCTGACGAAGCAACTCACCAGTACCCAGCCGCAAGTCCGCCGCCACGCGGAGAACATGCTTGATACGCTGGCCCGCAAGGGGCGGTTGCCCGAGACCTACCCCATGCCGATTCATGTGTGGC
>JAYSVZ010000693.1:0-3447 GCA_043718305.1 Planctomycetota bacterium
CGTAGCTGTCCATTCTTGCTCGAATGACGGGTGCTGCCAAAGGTGTTGAATATGTCAAGATCAGACTAACACCTCCCCAGTCCTCCTGGCCTGCCACCCAAAGCACCAGAACCTCCACTCTGGCGACTGTAAGACGCTGCGTCTCATCAAAGAATGGACAGCTACGGTTGATCTCATCGGCCAATTATCCATTCACCTCGCCATACAACCAATAGAGGTCACTTGAGGGAAGGGGACACCTATTTCCGAGAAAACCTCGTGCGCCAAGGCGCACTCGTAGGCTGCAAAGCTTGCCAACCGGTGTCATCCTGCGGTTCCAGAAGTTGGCGTAGCTGGCCCCGATCAACCGCGGTTCAATCCCCGTCGGCTCAATACTCGACCTTCATCGCCATGGGCATTCGCCTGCCGAATCCGAAGGCCCTCGGTGAAAGCTTGACGCCCGGGGGCATTTGGCGGCGTTTGAATTCGTTGCGGTCGAGGCGGACAGCGACCCAGCGGACCTGTTCAATCGGGAAGTGCTTGGCGAGTTCTGCGATCGAGTCTTCGCGGTCGACGAGGCCCTCCAGAATCGCATCAAGGACCGGGTAGGGCGGGAGCGTGTCCTGGTCGAACTGGTTCGGGGCGAGTTCCGCACTGGGGGCCTTGTCGATCGTGTTGACGGGGATGGCCTCGCGTTTCTCGATGATGTTGATGTGCCGGGCGAGGGCGTAGACATCGCGCTTATAAAGGTCCGAGAGGACCGCGAACCCGCCGCACATGTCGCCGTAGATCGTGCAGTACCCAACCGCCAGCTCGCTTTTGTTCCCCGTGGCGAGGGCCATCCACCCGTGGCGGTTGCTGCGGGTCATGACGATCGCCCCTCGGATGCGGGCCTGGAGATTCTGATCTGCGAGGCCCGTCGGCTGATTGGTCAGGTCGCGACCGACGATCGGCAGCCCCTCGTAAGCCCGATGAGCATCGTCGATTGGGACCAATTGGCCATCGACGCCGAGTGCCTTGACCAGTGCCCACGCATCGTCGATCGAGTGCTGGCTGCTGTAGCGGCTCGGCATCAACAGCCCGTGGACATTCTCCGGGCCGAGCGCCTTAGCCGCGATATAACAGGCGACCGCGCTGTCGATCCCCCCCGAGAGACCGAGCACGCAGTCGGTGAACCCGCACCGCCGCATGTAGTCCTTAAGCCCCAGCACCAGCGCATCGAGCAGTTGCTGTTCGCGGGGTGGTTCATGCGAGGCGATGATCTTCGGCAAATCGTCGGTCTCGATGATGTCAAGGTCGGGCCGGAAGCCGGCGGACTGGTGGCGAAGTTCCCCCTCGGCGTCGAGGACGAAGCTGTGGCCGTCGAAGACGATGTCATCCTGGCCACCGACCTGATTGACGAAGATGAAGGGGAGGCCGGTCGCCTGGGCATGGGCCGCCATCAAAGCCCGCCGTCGGGCGGGCTTGTGGACCTCGAAGGGACTGGCCGAAAGATTGACTAGGAAATCGGCTCCCTGCCGGGCCAACTCGCGGACCGGGTCGGCGAAATGCTCCTCGGGGGTGTGGTAGAACGTCTCGGATTGCCCCCACCAAGCGTCTTCGCAGATATGGATACCCAATTTCCAGCCGAGGAACTCGACGACTTTGAGCCGCTCGGGCCGCTGCGGGCGGAAGTAACGACGTTCGTCGAAGACATCGTAATTGGGGAGCAGCGTCTTATGGACCCGTGCGAGGACCTCACCATGCGCCAGCAGCGAGGCCGAATTGTGCAGCGTCCCGTTCTCTCCGACCGTGGGGTGACCAACGAGCAAGGCCGCCTTTCCCACCGTGAGCGCCGCCAATTTCTCGACGGCCACCTCGCAAGCGGGCACGAATCCATCCCGCAGCAGCAGATCCTTGGGTGGGTATCCGCAGACCGCTAACTCCGCACAGACAACGAGTTGCGCTCCATTCTCCGAGGCCCCTCGATGGGCGTGTTCAATTTGCAGGCAATTCCCCTTGAGGTCGCCAATGGTCGGGTTAAGCTGGGCGAGGGCCACACGCATGGGGTCGTCTCAGAAGGTCGGTCAGTCCGCAGTCAGCGGGGATATGGAGCGCCGGAAGTTCGGAATTCCGTGCGAATTCGACACCGCACACCGGTTCGTGGTGCGCGAACGCAAAAGAAAGATTTCGAGAACCTTGACAGTCTCCGGCGTGTCGATACCTTACTCACTTCCCGGCCCCATCGTCTAGAGGCCTAGGACCCAGGATTTTCAGTCCTGTTACCGGGGTTCGAATCCCCGTGGGGTCAATCCGGGAAAACGCCATACGGGTCCGCCCGTGTGGCGTTTTTTGTTGGTAACGATGATTTTCTGATTGTTGAACGCGATCACTCCGATCCCCTGAAAACGGCTGCTGCCCCCCCGTCCACAAACCGAAACTCCGGTTACGGTTGTTCAAAACCGTTCGGTTCGCATCCTCGGAGTGTCTCATGGGTGGTGAAAATTGGAAAAACTTGTTCGAAGGCTGGATTCCGGGCATGCCCAAGCAGGGAATCCTGATCACCACCGCCGGGGAATCGATTCCATTTATCGATTTTCGGACCAGCGAGGGGATCCTCCTCGTTCAACGTGACCGGCCCGACTCCCTGAACGCTCGCAAGATCATGATCAGCTACGAAGCAATCGCTGCCATGAAAATGACGGATGTGGAGGACATCGGAAACTACGGCGAGATGGGATTCCGCTAGCGACTCAAGACTTGCTGCCAAATTGGCACGACCAGCTAGACGGCAGCTCGTCGTGCCTTGTTTTTGGGCTGCCTGTTTTCCGCGCAGGCTGACTTTGTAGATTTTGCTGGACATGCCGATTTTGCCTGCTATCCTTTTGATGTCGTGGCTGAAGTGATGCAGGGGGGCGGGACTTTCACCGCACTGGCCTGCGAGCAATACCAGGAAGGAGACAGCCATGTTGGTTTTGTCCAGGAAGGCAGGCGAGCGGATCCTGATCGGCGACGGCGTCGTCATTAGCGTGGTCCGAATTGGGCCCAACACTGTCAAGATCGGGATCGAAGCTCCTCGCGACATGAACATTGTCCGAGAGGAATTATGCGAGTTGGCGGGCCATAACACGGAGGGCCCACCGATTCGCGAATTGCACTAGCTAGTGCGAATTGCCTGAGCTGAGTGGTCGACCGATCACGCATTGGACGTATCGCGAGTTGCGGGACGAGGTGGTCCAGCGGGGGATTGTGACCTCGATATCGGAGACGGATGTGGGGTCGATCCTGCGTCAGGCCGCCCTCAAACCGCATCGCCGGAAGATGTGGCTGAACACGACGGAGAAGGATCCGGTGGCCTTCGAGGGGGAAGTCACGACGGCCTGCCAGACCGATCAAGAGGCTCCGCGATTGCACGCGGAGCGCGGCGTCCACACCGTTTGCACGGACGAGATGACCGGCATCCAAGCCCTCGAACGCTCCGCCCCCAGC
>JAYSVZ010000694.1:0-3444 GCA_043718305.1 Planctomycetota bacterium
AGTCACTGACGGTGACTCCCAGCGTGGGTTGGATGCAATCCCAGGTCACGCTTGCGAAAGTCTCAGAGGTCGCAAGCAAAGCCTCAGGTCTGACGTTGAGACAGGCGTGGAACATCACACTCACTGCCAATCCCCCGCCAGAACTCACTGGGGCGATCTCGCAATCTGTTGGAATCCAAGCGGGTGGGGGCGATTATTCGACAACACTCCCAGTGGTCGGGAAACGTCTCCATCCCCTCATTGTCACATGCGAACCTGCGTGTCTGCGTAATGATCTCAAAGATTTATGGCAATGCGGCACGGTCGTAGTCCATAGAAGTGTCGTGGATGACAGTTCTGGTAACCCCGATGACCTTGTATTTTGTGACAATGTTTATGCACAGAAGTCCCGCAAGCCACTCTGGAATGATCAGGTGGCACTTTCGAACGGAATGGGCGTGCAATTGTTCACCACCGGGAGAATGAAGTGATCTGCCCCACCCAGGCCATCGTAGTGGCCTTGTTCGCAATCAGTTCAGTCTCCCTGGCAGAGGACTCAGAGACCGCTTTCCGGCAAAGCGATACGGTCACGCTTCAGCAATCCGCTGACGCTCGCGTGGCGCTCGATGCGATGACTTTGTCGCTCAAAGCCGTCAGAAGCGGAACTTGTCGCATGGAGTGCCGATATCACTACAGTCCGAATGAAGCAGGGCAGGGGAAAACTGCCGATGCCGGGGAAAACCTGTTTCTCGCTTTCGACAAAGATCGAGATCTCTATCGCTATGACGATTTGGAGACACAATATTCTGGTCGACCAGACCAGATTGTCGTGCTGCCGGATGTGATCCTCTCTTCACCGGGAGATTGGACGAGAACGAGTTCGTCCAAGTATCACCGACGCAATATTGTACGCCGCTTGCGGAGTGAGGTCGAGAACCCTTACCGGCATGACCGAGATCCATTCGTCACTGCGATCGCAGGCTGTGTGGCGAACACCATGCACGAAACCCACTACGGGTTACTCGATCGGTATCTTGACAAGACACTCCGGACTGCCACGATTGTGGCTTACGAGCAGGCTGGGCCAGATGCAGTCAGTATCACAATACGTCATGAATCTGCGATCTCAAAAGTCACTGTCGAATACCAGCTGATGCTCAATGTTGCCCAGGGTTATGTTCCTGTTCAAATCCTGATGCGACACAACGGAACGGCATCATCCGCGTGGACGGATCCGGATACCACTAAGACTATGTGGCTATTGACGAATGGTGTTTATGTTCCGCAGAAAACCAAAGTGATCGGAACACATTCCAAGAATTCGGAGCTCACATTTACAATGGATTGGGAATACGTGAATGAACCGTTGCCTGCGACACTGTTTTCTCTGGAAGCCTTCACACCTCAAAAGGGTGATCGCATTGCGGTTGCCAAGGCGGATCAACTCGTCGTCGACAAGATCGTTGGGATCGAACTACCTAAACGGCCCGTTATGCAGCCTAGCCCCACTTCGCGCGGGCGATGGTTTGGGATCATACTCCTAATCCATGCGATTGTGGTTGTAGTTGGTTCGATCATCTACTTCACTCAAAAGAAGTTCCGCTCGCCAAAGTAGTCTCGGGCTGATCCACCAGTCCGTCGGTCATGGACACGATCCGGTCCCCCAGATCGAAGACGCGGATGTCGCGGGTCACGACGATCACAGCTCGGTCGAGTTTGACCGTGATGCGAATTGCTCGGCTGCGTCGGGAGAATGCTGTCGATACCAGTGACGGGCTGGGCGAAGTTCCAGGATTGCGAGATGGTGGAAATAAAACACTGGGCTATTCCGCCATCAGCGCAGATCGCACTTGCGACCAGGGAACCGAGGGCGTCCCGTCATGACTGCGACGATCAAGTTCTTCCAAGAACCCTGGATCATCAATGCACCAGACCTCTGCGTCCGGCGGAACGGAACTCATAAGTTCGCCCGCCAGTTGCAGGCGTTCATCTTCCGGCAACTGGAGGGCGGCTTCGAGAACCTGCTCACGGCTGATGTTCACGGGGACACCTTCGCTGATAGAGAGGACGAATCTTCTAACGCCCATCGTAGCATCGCTCGGATGCTTCATAAATCAAAATCGAAACATTTCCCCAACCGCTTATCCGGACGAGCAGGAAAGCCAACTGGCCAAGGGGCTTGAGTTCGATGATTTGGCTTCGATTGGAACGCCATGAACGCGTCGAGTTCGCATTTCAACGACAAGCCGCGTTTATCCAACACGCGAGATCACCCGCGCCGCCGACGGGTGCTGAGACCCTCCAAAGAGGTATTCGAGAAGTCTCCGGAAACCGGGGCAGGGCTGCCCACTCGCCTCAAGACTGCTGACCGCATCCCGCGCCCTCGTCTCTCAGAGGGCTGGCCCCTATCATCTATCCGACTGTTGCTGATTCCCAGTTCGGAGGCCCGCTCGATGCTCTGCCCATTTTGCCAGAAGGGCGAAAGTAAGGTCGTCGATTCTCGCGGCAGCCAGGAGTTCGTCATCCGCCGCCGCCGGGAATGCCTCGACTGCGGTCGACGGTTTACGACTTACGAGAAGATCGAAGACTCCCCGCTCAAGGTCATCAAGAAGGATGGAGCCCGCGTCCCCTTCGATCGAGAGAAGATTCTCGCCGGGATCGAGCAAGCCTGTTACAAGCGCCCGATCAGCCCCGACCAGATCGAACGGATCGTCAGCGACATCGAACGCGATGTCTACGCCCACTTCGAGCGCGAAGTGCCCTCGCGATACCTCGGCGAACGCGTGATGGAAGCCCTCAAAATGGTCGACCAGGTCGCCTTCGTCCGCTTCGCCTCGGTCTATCGGTCCTTCCAAGATGTCAATGACTTCGTGCAAGAACTGCAGCCGATCCTGCGCGAGCGAGGTGACACTCCGCGTGGGCGTGGGAAATCGAACGATCGCTAGCTGTTGGGCGTTGGCTGGACGCTCCGGAAGCATTTTCGGAATTTCATGAAAAACTTCATCCTCGGTGGGGTTCTATGCGTAGAGCAAGGAACAACCCCCGGTGAGCCGTAATGCCGATCGATGTTCTACGCTTGGCGAAGTTGATCGAAACCCACGCGGTGGCTCTCCGGCTTTGGGTTCGCTCGTGTGCATCGTCGAGTGAAGATGTGGTGCAAGAGGCGTTCACGCGACTGGCTGTCCAGGAACCGGTCCCCGACAACCCGGTGGCGTGGCTTTATCGAGTCAGCCGCAACTTGGCCCTCAAGCAGCGGCTCTCCGACACGCGTCGTCGAAAACGGGAGCAGGCCACAGCTCAGCACGAGGTCATCACTGGAACCGCTGATCCTCTGGAGATGGCCGAGTTAGTCAGTGCTGTCGAACGGCTCGACGACGATCTCCGCGAGGTGCTCGTGGCCCGCGTCTGGGGCCAGTTGACGCTCGATGAGATTGGTCAGTTGTGCGGCGTCTCCACGGCGACGGC
>JAYSVZ010000695.1:0-3425 GCA_043718305.1 Planctomycetota bacterium
ATCGTGGCGATTGGCGCTCTCGACCGGGCCTATCAAAAAGCCAAAGGCCAGGACCGCGCGTTCGAGGCCCGATCGCTGCGAGGATTGGCCCTGCGCATCGAACAGCAACAGCCCGATTCTGACCAGGCGAACCTCGCTCGCGAGACCATTGCCAAGGTCTATCGCGACGATGGACAGCTTGACGAAGCGGCTCTGTGGTGGAACAAGATCCCGCCCGGGTCGCAATACTACGCCAGTTCTCAACTCATGGTCGGGCAGGCCTATTGGGGCCAGTATGGGCTCCGGGCGGGGTTGCCCGATGGGGAGCGACCCTCGAACGAAAAACTTCAGGAGTGGCAATCGCTCGCGATGAAGCACCTGGAAACCGGGATCGCCGAGCGGATGAAGGCCCTTCCCGCTGATGCCGTTACGCCGGATGACTTGATCCTGGCCAAGATGACGCTGGCCCAGATTCGCAACCGACAGGGGCAGTACATTGCCAAAGACGGTGTCCCCGGTGCGATTGAATTGCTGACCCGCGATCCGCACGCAGTGATGACGGCAATCGACATGCCTGCCGGAAAGCCGCGTCCCAAGGCGGCAGGCAACCCACGGGGCCGGGCCCTCGCCAGTTTCGCCTACCAGCAACTGCTCAAGGCATACATCGGGATCAAGGATCTCGACTCGGCCCGCGATGCGCGGCTCAAACTCGAAGCGGTCGCTGCCGGGGACTCTTCCGATGCCGAAGCGCTGACTCAGGTCTTCATTGAGTTCGGACAAGAACTGGAGAACGAACTCAATCAGTTACAGGCTGCGGGCGATACGTTCCGCCTCGACGAAGTTCGAACCGGATTCGAGTCGTTCCTCAACGACATGTTCCAGCGAGAGGACGGCCAGAACTTCTCGTCGCTCTTCTGGATCGCCGAAACGTTCAGCAGCCTCGCCGACGGGTCGAAAGATTCGCAGTCGCGGGCCGATGGATTCCTGGCCAAGGCTGCCGAAGCCTATGGCAAGATTCTGGATCGCTCCAAAGCCGACGCCACGTTCTCGACGCCCCCCAACCTCGTCGCGATCAAGGTCCGACTGGTCCACTGCCGAGCCGCCCAGCGCAGCTTCCTTGAGGCCGAAACGATCCTGCAAGAACTGCTCCATGATCCGGCGGCCAAAGAAATCCCGAACGTCCAGATGGCGGCGGCGGAGATGTACCAGACATGGGGCGCGAGCGGCGGGGCCGACGCGGGAAAGAACTACGAAATCGCGATTGGCGGCCAGAAGTCGCCCGTTCCGATGTGGGGCTGGGCCTATACCGCGCAGCGCATCCAGCGGGCCAACCGATCGCGGCGCGATCCGAAACTCGAAAGCTTCGAGCTGGAATCGCGGTACAATCTAGCGGTCTGCCAACAGGCTTTGGGCCGGACGCAACTCACCAGTGCCGCCCAGAAGAAGACGCTGGAGCAGGCGAAATTCGGACTGGAGGCGTTCGCCGGGCTGTCGAACGAGCTGCCGCCGGAGGAGTTCATTCGGTTCAATCTGCTGTACCGAGAACTTCTCCGGGACTTGGGTGAGCAGCAGGTCGACCTTGCGGTCGGAATGGGCGGAAAGCCCGCCATCGACCCGGGAGTCGCAGCCCACGGCGCGGCCCCCGTCGTTCAGGCTCCCGAGGCTGCCCCCGAGACAGAGGTGACCGCAGAACCCGTTGCCGAAGCTAAGCCCCAGACGAAGACCAATTACCTGGTGATCGTTGTCCTCGCACTTCTGGGAGGAGGAGTAGTCGCCTGGATCTTGCGGACATCCATGAAACCGAGAAACCAATATACCAGCCGCTACACGGTTCGCCCGGAAGCCCTCCCGGAACCGGAGTCAACAGCACCGGCTCCCACTCGACCGGCCAAGACAAAGTCAACACGCCTCCCGGGCAAGCCCCCGGAGTGAGTGGGTTGCGCACGCACATTCTCGACCACTGTCGTTGTGCCCGCTTGATCCGCGTCCCCGCGCACGAGACACTGCCACTGTTGATGCTCATCACCCCGCACGGCGCTTCCCATGTCCCGCGACCTAGCTCACCGGCTCTTCCACGAACTCGAACAGCTCCCACTGATCGATCCCCACTCGCACATCAACCCGCATGCGGCGGCCTCGAAGACGCTCGCGGATATTCTGGGCTATCACTACTACACCGAGCTGGCGCACTCGGCGGGGTTGCCCAAGGAGCGGATCGAGGAGCCAGGGATCTCGCCGAAGGAGAAGGTCGGTCGGTTGATCGAGAAACTCGGCGACATCGACAATACGGTCCAGCTCGGTTGGTTTCTGGACCTTGCTCAGACCTTCTTCGGATTCGACGATGACCGGCTCACGCCCCAGAACTGGGAGCGGCTCTACGACACCGCCGAGAAGAAGATGGCCCAGCCCGACTGGGAGGAGCAGGTTCTCAAGATCAGCAAGCTGGAGGCGGTGTTCCTGACGAACGACTTCGACGACCCGCTAACGGGGTTCGACACGAAGCGGTACATCCCGTGCCTGCGGACGGATGATCTGGTGTTCCACTTTGATAAGGCTCCGACGCGCGAGCGGTTTGCGAAGGCGACCGGGGTCGAGCCGACCAGTGCGGCGACTATTCGTGACGGGATCGGGAAGCTGTTCACGCACTTCCAGTCGAAGGGAGTGCGGGCGTGTGCGATCTCGCTGCCGCCGGACTTCTCACCGGCAGCTGTGGCCGAGGGACCGGCGCTGGATGCGGCCTTGACCAACGTACTCGGTGGGAAGGACTGCGGCGACTCCCGGCGGCTCGTGTCGCAATTCGTTTTCTGGACGATCACCCAGTTCTGCGCGGAGTTCAAACTCCCGTTCGACCTGATGATCGGCGTCAATCGCAAGGTCTACCCGAATGGCGTCTACCAGGGCCAAGACCTGTTCGACCACAGGGTCTCACTGATCCAGTACAAGGATCTGTTCAACGCCTTCCCGAGTGTGACGTTCCCGATCTCGGTCCTCGGCCAGACGAGTAACCAGGAACTGGTGAGTTACGCTTGGATCTTCCCGAACATCGTAACCCACGGAAGCTGGTGGTACTCCAACATCCCGAGTTACATCGAACTGGACACCCGCTCTCGCCTCGAAGCGGTCCCACGCACGAAGCAGATCGGGTACTACAGCGACATGTATAAGTTGGAATTCGGGCTGCCGAAGTTCCGCATGTACCGCCGCATCTTGGCGAAGGTACTCGCCGAGGACTTCGTGATTGGGAGAGGCTGGCTGGAGAGCCGGGCAATTGAACTCGGGAAGACGGTCCTGCGTGGGAACGTCGAAAGAATATTTGGAGTGTGATATCCTATCAATGTCGAGAGTACCCTAAATGCCTCCCCGCACAAGTGAAAGTGCGGGGTCAGGTGTTGAGCAGGTTGCGGTAGGCTTTGCCTTCGATCTGGTGCTTTCGGTGTTTCAACCAG
>JAYSVZ010000696.1:0-3424 GCA_043718305.1 Planctomycetota bacterium
CCGCCGAGGGTGGTCGCCAGAGCCGAAGCGATTGCCGCCCTCTGGACCACGGTCAGATCGCCGTCCCGGACTCCCACGGCAGAATCACTCCCGATCCGCCCCAAGGCTTTCGCCGCCAGAATGCGTCCCTCCAGGAGCCGCGTCGGATCTTTCACATACGCGATGAGCACCGTTTGGGCCGGAGTGTAGGGGACCGTGGGCGTCGGCGGAGTCGTCGAACCGGGCATCGCGTTCAGGTGATTCAGCAACTGCACGAGATTCAGTTCGACCTGCGGGTGATGCCGGGGATTCTCTTTGAGAAGTTCATCCACGCGTTTGACGATCGCTGCCGAAAAGATGATCCTGGGGGATGGCGAACAGGAATCGACAGAGCGCTTGGCAGGGTCGACCCCCGACTTCCAGAGATCTTTTCGAAGGGACGGCAATGTGAGCTTGTCGACAAATAATAGGCCCGCATCGTTGAGAACCTTGGTCTCCGCGTTCGTAGGAGCCGCTGACTTACTCGCGGTCTGAAAGGCGCGGAGTCCGGTTGTTCGCCACGCTTTTTCTTGCTCTGGCGTGAGCCGGGGCGGAGCGTACTTCGCCGCCTCTTCCGCCTCGGCGGCCGCCGCCGCCGCAGCGGCCGCAGCTTCCTTAGCGGGGACGGCCTCTGCCGCAGCTGGTGGGGCGGCCCCTTGGCCATAGACCCCAGAGGCACTGGTGGCCAGCACTAGAAGGGCGCAGAGCCAACTTCGCGGGACCGGCCTGAGCCGATTCCACGAGGTGACACTCCCGTCCCTCACCAATGAGGCCGGGCACGATCCGTGGCGGACATCCGGGGAGTGAGTCATTCACAAACCAGAGGGGAAGTGTCAGAAGGGGAAAAAGTTCGAGAGCCAATCGCCCTGCCGCTGAGCGTCCATTCATCTTGCGAAGGCGGACACGGAAGGATGCACTGAATCCAGACCCCGGTAACCTATCACGCACCAAACGGAACCGTCAAGTTGCTTGTCCCGTCGCTCTCTCGGGTTAAGGCAGTTTCTTGCCGGTCCCCGGCGCGACGGGCATAGTAAGCAGGCCAGCCCTAACCGGCGGGGTTTGACTGACCGCTTCGACCGGTGCCACGGTCGCGGGACGGGCACTTGACTCGATCGTGAACTTGGAGAGCGAGTCGCGCTGTACCCCTTTCCCGAGACGATGTGGCAAAAAATCACACTCCGTCCCGCCGCGCCTTCATTTTCCGAACTAAGGTTCATGGAGCGGCAAAATTCCCCCTCAACACCGACTCCCGACTCCTCGGGATCACGGGTTGGTCCTCTACGTTGCGAGAAGTGCGATGGATCCCTGGTCACGCCCCAGTCTGGATGATCTCCGTTTCGTCCTCGAAAGCATCGGCCAGTCCGAGGTCGATCACAGCCGGAATGCCGAGCGGTTGGAGCTATCGGTGCCCGCCGAAATTCAAACCATGCGGGGCAATACGGTCTCGGCGATGACACGCGAGATCAGTCGCTATGGCATCGGGATGCTGCATCGGGGATACGTCACTCCGGGCGACATCACCGTGCGCATGGCCAGTGAAACACGGCAGTTCGAGTATCGCGTGAAGCTCGAATGGTGCATGCCGTGTGACAACGGGATGTTCATCAGTGGGGGACGGTTCTTGAGCCAGAAGTCGGTGACGACGTGAGGGATTCGGTAGGTAGGTAGAGCACTTTCCGAATTAGTGTTCAGTGAGAATTCGCGCTCTAGCGTTCCAAATCTGCGACGAAACAGTCAAAGTGAGTCGACGGTGATCGTGCGTGCCACCCGCATCGGGAGGTTTAATTAAGGACGGCTTGCAATTGGGAGTTTCTTTCAGCGGCTCGGCGGAGAAGGTCTCAGTGAGCTTCTGAACCGCGATCTGGTGAGCGGCAAAATCGCCCGTCTCGCGGATCAGCGGGATCACCGTCTTGAGCGACACATACAGGTCATCCGGTGATTCGCCGGACTGCTCGACAATCTCCATCAGCTTCGTGACAGCTTGCTCTTTGTCCGCTTTGGATTTGAGTTTGGAAAGCCCCAGCGTCTCGTCCAACTGGGCGTGAATCGCTTTGTGCTTCTCGGGCGTCGGAATCGCGGGTCGTGATTCCGAGACCTGCGCGAAGGCGATGGATTGAGACACCACCCACGCGGACACGAGCCACACAAAGCGAGAAAAAACTGTTCTGGCCACGGAACGATCCTCGAAGTGGTGATGGAACCCAGTCATGCAATCATGCGAGTCCGACGGCGTTGAGAAGCAAAGGCTGAAGGCGAACGTTCGGCGTGGGGGGGCAGTGATTCGAAAAATGCTCCAACAGAGATCAGTCAGTCGCAGGGCGGTTTGTTGTTCGTTACCATCAATCGTGAACGATCTCACTCCTCTGCCGGCAACACACCGCCACCCGCCAGCATGCTCACCCGCATCGAAGCCCTGAACTTCCGCTGCCTGCGATACGTCTCGCAGACTTTAGACCCGTTTCATGTGCTGGTCGGGCCGAACGCCAGTGGGAAGACGACGTTCTTTGATGTCGTGGGGTTTGTGAGCCGGTTGCTGAATGATGGGTTGGAGGCGGCGATCGACGAGATTTCTGGGGATCCATTGGACCTATTGTTCGCGAGAACAGGATCTCAGTTTGAACTTGCAATCGATGCTGCGATCCCCAGTTCCTTTAAAAAGGGCTGGGGGACAATTCGTTACGAACTTTCTGTGAATGTACCTGCCAATGCTATTGCTGAGATTAAGTCTGAGAGATTGCTTTTCGTCAATCCGCTACATTGCAATCCTCCAAGCGACGAAAAGGAGATTGAACTTCTTGTGCCCCCTAGTACACTTCGATATCAATATCCCTCACGCTCGAAAGTGTTTTTTGAGCGAATTTGCGATCCTAACAAGTTTCTGCTTGGGAACGAGACGGATGACGAAGCCGACAAACGTATCACGCAGGAGTGGATTGACATTTTCAAGTGGTCTCGACAACGAGCAGCGTTCACGCGAATCGGGGATTTTGCATCAGCGTTGCCTTCTTCCTCGTGGTTCGCAAATTTCCTGCAACATGGCCACCGTACGCTTTCATTGGACAAGTTCAGCCTGTGTCGACCAAGTCCACCTCGTAGTGGAACCGACTTAGCATCTGATGGGTCGAACCTTCCATGGATTGTTTCTCGAATCGAGAACACTTCTGAGTATGCGGATTGGATTGGCCACCTCCGAACTGCTATTCCAGATATCGAAAGTGTCAGAACGGTTGTTCGAGATGAGGATCGACACCGATATCTCAAAATCAGGTACTCTAGCGGTGTCGAGATTCCACAGTGGATGGTGTCCGACGGCACTTTGCGGATGCTCGCTCTGACACTGCCAGCCTTCTTAAAGGACTTCGGGGGAATGCTCCTGATCGAGGAGCCTGAGAACGGCATCCACCCC
>JAYSVZ010000697.1:0-3424 GCA_043718305.1 Planctomycetota bacterium
TCGACCAGAGCCTGTGCCGCTTGAAGTTCCACCAGTAAGCAGAACTTTTCGTCGCGAAGCTCCTGGGGGAACTTGTTGACGATGCCAGCCACCTTCTCCGGATGGCCCTCCTGCAAAGCGATGCCCATCGCTGGCAGGTCGCTCAGGTGCTTGACCATGGCGTTCTCCTTCCCCGTCAATCGTTCTAGAAACCCCCGATTTTCATTGGCAATGATCGGAATCAGTATTCGACGCAGGGTTTGTGAAAAGTCCTCACCTGTCAGCGCCACTCTTAAATCGATTGCGACCACTCGCCCCCCGCGCTCCTTGAGAAGATAATCATGAAAGTTCACCCCACCCGCCGCTGGCATCAGTCGAATCTTAACGCGTGTTCCCTCCAGATCGTCGAGAACTCGGATCACCTTGTACGTTCCACCGTCCTCCAGTTGTGATCGCATCTGGCCGAATAATCCGCGCTCGGAATCCGCTCCCCGCTGCACTCCGACTTGAAAAGGCTCTCGCATCGCCGCTGGCATGTTCAGCCCCGCGAGACTCCGGTCGATTAAAGCACGCCAATCAATCAAGGACTGCGTCCCCTCGCCCGACTGAATGGCGGCGACTAGCGCCTTGCCAAAGAGAATCGCTTTCTCTTCGGAGACCGGTGGCAAGGCTGGCTTCACTGGTTTTTCGACCCGCTTCTCGGCCGGCGTCTCTTCCGCTGCCAGCGGAGCGATGCAACCACAACCGGCAGTGAGCGCCAGGTAAATGAACGACTTAATCAGTCGACGAAAATGACTCATCCCATGCTCCCCTCAGCGAACATCGAATCGACAACCTCCCTGAGATTATCCAGGATCCCTGACGAAGCAAATCGAATCGCCTTGAGACCAGCATATCTGACAAGAGTCCCTGTCGCGTGAACTTTAGTCGACGCGCGGGTGGAAATGAGACCTTCTCTGGTAGCCACGTTTCGCCAGAACGTGGGCGAATCACGCCACCCGCCCACGTTCTGGCGAACGTAGCTCCAGGTCATCATTGCCCGCGGGCAGAATCGCTTAGGAAATGGTCCAAATGAACATCCCGATTTGAACAGAAGGATTTGAACAGAAGGCAACGAAGGTAACGAAGGGTTCAATCCAAAGATCCTTCGTTACCTTCGTTAGCTTCTGTTCAAATCAAATCGGGAATTTGTTTTTGACCGAATCGCTTAGAGCACTTTGAGAACAGGACTTCAGTCAGAGCATTCGGCCCTCAGCCAGAGAAATCCGGGAGTCGTCTCGCCACTCGGCCCTCACCCTCGGCCCCTCTACCGGGGGAAGAGGGGAGTCGGAGGGAGCTGGCTGATTGCTGAACGCTGACTGCTGCGGGCCGAACCATCTCTCAAAAGTATCAGGCTCGTTGGTGGGAGTCATCAAGAGGGGATTGAGAGCTTTGCGCTTCCAATAACCCGTTCTCCGGCGAATTCTGCCCCTTGCGATCCCACTTGCTCCCGTGGCAGGGCGGCGGTCTTGACCCTTCAGAAAGACTGCTCGTACTGTCCCGGTCCCTCCCACTGGGAAGGGCAGCGGAGTCTTGCGCTCGTCTTCCCTTCCGCCCGTCGCGACGCCGGATTCTCTCCTGCCGCATCGGTTCCTCTCCGCCCAGGATGGCGACATGCGCTCTTCTCGCTCCGCCTCATGCTGGCTACTCGGCCTGATCGTCCTCTCCGCAGGGTGCCAGGCGCTGGACCTTGATTTCAAGCTCCCCGGGATGCTCAATCCTGATAACCGTCGTCGGGCGCGAGTCAGCGATGCGATCCGAGGCGAAAGTGGACATTCGCGTCTCATCGGCGACTACATCTCGATCGGCGGCGATACGGTCCGCATGGTGCAGGGGGTCGGGCTGGTGATTGGTCTGGATGGGACCGGAGAAGACCCGCCCGCGACCAATCAGCGCAAGATGCTGCTCGACGAAATGCGCCGCCGCCGCGTCGACAACCCTGAATCGCTGTTACGGTCCCCGAATACGACGATGGTCGTGGCAACCGCCTATATCCCACCCCTCATTCGCGAGGGCGATCCGATCGATATCGAGATCAAGTTGCCGGACGGAACGCTGACAAAGAGTCTGAAGGGGGGCTACCTGCTGCCGTGCTTCCTGCGCGAGTATGCGTACTTGCCCGAAGGGGGCCTCCGGGAAGGCCGCGAACTCGGAATCGCCAAAGGTCCGATCCTCCTCAACGGAGAGGACGAATCGGGCGTGCTGCGCGGGGCGATCCCCGGCGGCGGGCAGTTCACCGGGACCGAACGAAATCTCATGATTCGCCTCCGAGAGGATTACCGCAGTGCGAAAATGACGGTCCGCATTGCGGACAAGATCGGAGCCCGGTTCCACGGATACGATTCCCATGGCATCAAGCGTCCGCTGGCCAAGCCCAAGACCGACCAAGCCATCGAACTCATTGTCTCCGATCAGTACCGCGACAACTATCCGCGCTTCTTGCAGGTGATCCGCAACATCCGGCTCACCGAATCTCCGGTCGATAGCCACCTGCGGATGCAGGAACTGTCGTCCGCTCTGATGCAAGGCGACACCAGCGAACAGGCCGCCCTCGAACTCGAAGCCATCGGAACCAACGCGATCCCAGCCTTGAAGCAAGGGCTTCAAGCGATCGAGATCGAGGCCCGCTTCCGAGCGGCAGAAGCCTTGGCCTATCTCGAAGACCCCTCCGGGTCCGAAGTGCTCAAAGAGGTCATTCAAAGTGAACCCGCGTTTCGCGTCTTCGCGCTGGCGGCCTTGTCGACGCTTCAGAACGGGGAGGCGGTGCTGGCACTTCGCGAGCTGATGCAACATGCCGATATTGAGGTCCGCTATGGGGCGTTTCGGGCCCTCTCGATCGCTTCGCCCAACGATCCGTCGGTGGTCTCGCACAAGCTGGAGGACGGGTTTACAGTCCACCTCGTCGACACGCTCGCCGATCCGGCGATTCACCTGACACGAAGACGGCAACAAGAGATTGTGCTCTTTGGAGCCGATCAAAAGCTGGCCACGCCGATCGTGCTTCGCGCGGGGAAGAACCTCTTGATCCAATGTCCCGACAACAGCGATCGCGTCAAAGTCTCGTTGTTCATCCCCGGTCAGCCGAGTCGAGAACTTCAAACGTCAACTCGCGTCTCTGATGTCATCGCGGCGGCCATCGAACTGGGGGCCACCTACCCCGCGATTTACGAAATGCTGAAGCAAGCGGAGACCCAACGCAACATGACCGGCATGCTGGCTGTCGATCGGTTACCACGCGCGGGTCGCAGCTTTGATCGTCCCGAAATGGCGGAAGGGCCCTCAACTCAAACCGTCGGCAGCCCCGCCCTCATGCCGAATATGTTCGACATCGATCACAGTGGTCTGGAAGTCGAAGCCGAGATGGACGCTGGGACCGAAGCTGCGAAGACCGTCGAAGAAGCGAGTG
>JAYSVZ010000698.1:0-3416 GCA_043718305.1 Planctomycetota bacterium
GACAGTTCCGCATTCACGGCATCGCGCAGCTCGACTGGCCCCGCGTCACCGGCCCGATGTTGATCGGGGGGGAACTCCTCCGCACTGAGCGAAGCTCCCGCATTTTGAGCGATCAGCCATCCGCCGACCGCCAAGCACCACATCACAGGACGCATGCACACACTCCTTGTTACGACTGGCCCGCAGGAATTGGGATCGACCTGTTGGGAGAAATCGTACGCCCGAGGGAACAGCAAGTCATCAAAAAAAGCGGCACAACGGGAAGAATCGATAAAATACGAACCCCCATATCACCGGGCCACGGACACTCGCTGGCGGCGAAAGATCGGGGTAGACTGGCAGGCGGAATCCTGGTTGCCGATGCTTCGTCGATGGGTTCCTTGCATGCCGTTGGGAACGTTCACATGTTTGAAGATCTGCCAGACACGCATGAAGTGGCCCACTCTGCCGTGGACCCCATTGTGATGGAAGCCCTCGAAGCTCTGGAGTCCAAGGACTCGTTGATCGCCGTCGGTCTGCTCACGCAAGGAACGCCGCGTGAGGCCATTGAACGGTTCGATGCCGCCACTCGTGAACTCTTCACGGAGCGGAAGCTCACCCGAATGGCCTGGATCGGCCGAGCGGGGTTGGAGTTTGCCACTTGTGAAGCAGAACTCGCAGCGACCAGCGATCCCGCCTTGCAGGCCGAACTGCTGACCTTCGCTCGAAAACTAGCGTTTAACGTCGCTTCCAATCTCTGGCCCGGGTGGGGGGACGAGGCTGTGGAACCGACCTCGTCCGATCTGCTGGCTGCGCTCGATCTCGCGCGGGTTCACCGGCGATTGGTCGAGAGCGAAGAGCGGGCTCCCGATCAACTCGCGAACGCTCGCTGGCTCGTCGGGGCCCTGCGGCTGGCCCTGGGTCAGGAACAGCCCGCCCATCACGAATTCGAGACAGCAAAGGCCCTGTACCGCGAGGCGGGCCAACCGGCGAGCGAGTGGATGGCCGAGGGATACCAAGCCCTCGCCCTGCAATTCATGGGGACGATGGCGGGCGAGGGACAACGCCGGTTCGATGCCTCTCTCGTCGAGCTTCGTAAACTCGGGGACGATGGCGAGTTCTTCGCCGACCAACTCACAACCGCCCGCCGCGTCTTCCTGGTCCGGTAGTCCTCGCCATCAAGTCGCTATCGCCAAGGCAATCGGTCAGAGATGTGCCCCTCCTGCGAGCCGGGTTTGATTGGTCCATCCGGATCGGGCGGGTCGTAACGTCCTTTCACGGGCAGTTCTGTCCGTCTTTCGGTTTTTGGTCAAGTTCTGCGATCTGCGTTTTGCTGATCGGAGGGAGTCGCCGATGAAGGGGCTATGGCCTCTCACTCCCATGACCCGTACGACTCGCCTCCTCTTCGAGGGATCGGAGCGGTCCAAGGGACGCTTCGTGTGTTTGTGGCCCTTCAGTGCTGGGGATATGCGGCGGCGCACCTCCATTTCGGGGCTCGTTCGGCCATTGCCCGGATGCTGGAGACGGAATTCTTTCTGTCGCCGGGTGATACGGGGCTGGTCGATCTGGTCTGTGCGGGACTGCTGACAGTCGGCGGAATCACCTGCTTAATCCGCCCGAACTTTCCCGTGCTGCTCGGGGTGTTCACTGGTCAGCTGTTGTTCGTGGCCTCGAAGGCGTGGCTCGGCGAAGGGGGTCATCCGGTGCTGGTCGTGGCCCGGCATGCGGTTCCTCTGGCGTCCCCACTCCTGCTGTGTGCTGCTGATTTCTGGCCACTGCGGCCCAAGTTCTCGCTGGGGGTTTGGATCGGGATCGCCTGGCTCATGCAACTGGCAATCATCGCTAGCTTCCTCGGAAACGGTCTGGCGTGTTTGGTGCAAAGTCAGCATGGAGGGGAATTGGTTTCTGTCAGCAGTGGCTTCCTGGCGAAGGTTTGCCCAGGCTGTACTTCCTCCGATGCCCGGTTGGCGTTGGCCATCGTGGGTGCATTACAAGTCAGTGTGGGGTTGTCGCTGGCCTTTTCGCGGACGCGAGTGGGAGCGGCGTTTGGAGCTGCGGTCGGCTTTTTCGTCGCGGGGAGCTACGCGATTGGACTGGGGATGAACGGCTATCCACGAGGGCTGACGCATTTGATACTGGGAGGTTTGCCGACCGCCTTGTCGCTCTTCTGGTCGCGGGCCACGGTGGAAGGGGAGATGCGATATGTCCCGGAACCGGGCGTCTTCTCTGGGAAGAAGTAGAGGCATTCGAAGCGGTTCGGTCTGGAACACGGGAAGCGAATCGCCGCCCTCCGCGAACAGGCCCCCGGCGTGCGAGTCCACTCCGCGACCGAGGGCGACGCTCCCGCTGGTCGCTCTGCCCCAAGCGGATTTGTGGCTGCCCCGTTGGGGCGGAAGGCGCACCCTGAGTCTTCGAAGGGGGTGGCGCGAGCCGAAAGACCACGGCCTTCGCAAAGCCTCAGACCGTGCCACCCACCCGTCGTGCCATCCACCCGTGGCTGGAAGCCGTTCTTGCTCAACGAGTCGGGTCCAAATTAACCTCATGGTCCGTGGGCACACAGGGCGTTCAAGCAGCCTCCCGCCCCCCCCGTCATCAGAGAGGCTTGGGAGGATACGATGGACAGAGAACCGAAACTGAGTCCGAAATCGAGAGAGATCCTCGAAATGATCGCCATGGGGCACAGCTATGCCCAAATCGTGGATGGATGCTGCCACACGCTTTATCCCGACATATTTCTGGCAGCGGCAGAGGCGCTGCAAGTTTGCGGGGCGTATCTGTCGGAGTCGGACTATGAGCAGCGCATGGTTCAGATCAAAGCTGAACATCCTCGCGCTTACGAGAAATGGACAGAGGCCGATGACGCCGAGTTGAAGCACCTCTTCCACGCCGGAGTGAGCATGAAAGACCTAGCCACCCATTTCCAGCGTCAACGATCCGCGATTCGATCCAGAGTTCAGAAACTTGGGCTACAGGGTTAACTGATGTGGCGGCGGCAGGGTGGCGAAACCCCTCATGGAATTCGGTCGCTGAGCGACCGAACTACGCAGGCGATGTCGCTCCGCGACTGGCATTTTGCGAAGTGCCGCCGCGGTGCGGTACGGTGCCGTGCGGTGCCGTTCTCGAACTTCAAGGATCGTTTCCACTCCATGTCGGCCCCCCGTTCGGTTCCGCTTGCATCCCATGACAAATGAAGGATGATGCCGTCCCCTGAAACGGGCGTCATGGGTTGACGCCCAGCGTGAACCTTGAGGCAGTGCGATGAGTCTTTCCCAGTCTGAGTATCTCGAAGTGCGGCGGATCCCCGGCAAGGGACGCGGAGTATTTGCCAAGGTCATGATCCCGAAAGGAACCATTTTCGAGACCGTTCCGCTTCTCGTCTGCAAGCAGGAAGACATCATCGGCTCGACCCTGATGGATTATGTCTACGCCTGGACCAG
>JAYSVZ010000699.1:0-3415 GCA_043718305.1 Planctomycetota bacterium
GATGCCGCGACTCTTCTATGGCAACTTCGATTTCGAAGAACAACTGCACGCCGCCCCCGGTCAACAGCGTTCTGCGGCGGTTGAGCGCCTCGTGGGGGAGTTGGCGTTTGGCTTCCTCGGCGTGGCTACACCCGAGGACCGCATCTGGTGTCCGGGTCGCGTGCCCGACGCTTTTCTCGATGCGATGGAGTCGATCGGTATGCCGCGCGAGATCCTCGTTCACGAGGCATCACGACTCCCGCGCGGATTGACACTCGAACCGTGGGGCTGGTCGGAACAGGTCGTCGACTTTGGCCAGCGACACGGGCTTGTTGTCGATCCGCCGCCACTGGATGTGGTCCGCCTCGCGAACAGCCGAGAGTTTTCGGTGGGCCAGGAAGACCGCCTCGAACGGGAACAGGGCGAGCAGGAATCTCCCACTTTCTGTCTCTGCCGGACGCTTGGCGAGGTACTGGCCTTTTCCGAGCGGCTATTTCCGGAAGTTCGCTGGGTCATTAAGGCCAACTGGAGCCACGCCGCCCGCGAGCGAATCTTGGTTCGCGGTCCGCTACTCGACCACGGATCGATCGCCTGGGTCAAACAGCGACTCGCCCGCGACGGCGTCGTCTGCTGTGAGTTCTGGCTCGACCGGATTCGTGAATTCGGAATCCAATGGCACATCCCTAAAAATAGCGAACCCGAGATAGTCGCCATCACGGAACTCCTGGTCGACTCGCGGGGACAATACCTGGGAACCCGGTGCATCGATCCCCTCACCGCTGACGTTCGATCGATTGCCGAGGCCACGCGCCACGCTGTGGAGGAACTCGCCCAACGAGGCTACCACGGCCCCCTCGGAATCGACGCCATGCTCTACCGTGACTCGCACTACGGGTACGAGCGGGTCCGTCCACTCCAGGACATCAACGCCCGCTGGACGATGGGCCGCCTTGCAGTGGGCTGGTTTCGTAAAGCTCTCTCCGGCTCCCCTCTCCCCCCGGCAGAGGGGTTGGGGGTGAGGGCCGAATGGCAAAACGATGTCCGTAGCGACTCGCAGCCGACCCCACCCAGCCGCAGCCTGACGTGGATTCACGGTTCCGAAGAGACCGCCCGCGCCCTCGACCCCACAGCGCAACTCATCGCCACCTCGCCGGATCAATGGGACGAGCGCCCCGTCGGACACCGGTCGTGGATGGCCATCAATGGATGACCGCTGTGAACTCTCGGGCTGCAGAATCCGCCGGTTGGCGGAGCCGAACGGGAGTCAGGTTTCGGGCTGGGCTGGGGACTTGTTAGCGTTCCGGGATGCATCTGCACGTCCCCCCGATGACTGGTTTGACGATGGCCTGGGAAAGGTGGGGGAGCGAGCTGCGCGTGGGGGGAGCGGTTCTGAGTTTCTTGGCGTGCAGCGTGTTGCTATCCGGCTGTGGCTCGACGATGCAGGCGACCGCGACCGACCAGATGGTCGCTTCTGATGCGGTCGATCGTTCGGTGTCGCGGATCGACTTTACTCCCCTGACCGGGCAAAAAGTGTACCTCGACACCACCTACATTCAAAGTCCAAAAACGCCGATCGGAATCGGTTTCGTCAACCCGGAGTACGTCATCAGCTCCGTTCGGCAACAGATGGTCTCGGCGGGTCTCTTGCTTCAGGAGACCCGCGATATGGCCGAATTCGTGGTCGAGGTCCGGCTCGGCGTCCTGGGCGGGGATGCGCATGAGTTGGTGTACGGTCTTCCCGCGGGGTCCGGTCTGGGGACGGCCGCCTCGACGGTGGCGGCGAGCAACGGTGTACCGTTATTGCCCGGAATCCCCGAGCTTTCGCTCGCGAAACGGAAGGACCACATCGCCGCCGTAAAGGTCGCGGCCTTCGCTTATCATCGCGAGACGCGCGAACGGGCATGGCAATCGGGCGTCTCCGTCGGCCGCTCAGCAGCCCACGACTATTGGCTCTTCGGAGCGGGGCCATTCCAGACCGGTAACATCCATAGCCGGATGCAACTGGCCGGAAACCCGATCAAGCTTCCACTCGTCAGAACCCGCACCGAACCGCCGGGCCCGGTCAACGCCTATCGCCAAGCGATGACCTTCGAAGCAGCCCAGCCTGACTCGGATCCAGAACAAGAAATCCAACAGGCCGCAGCCGAGGGACCGGCTCCGGTGCAGTGACACTCAGCGCGGCGTAAGGCAAGCGGTCGGAAAATGTGCCCCGTTAGACGGTCTTTCCAGGCCGTCTCGCCAAGGAAAGAGCAGGAGCGTGTGACCCACAACTCAGTTGCCCCTCCTCCTCTGCGCCTTGGCGACTTTGCGTTGAATTCCGACTTCCGCCTCGCCGGGCTGACGGTCTTGAACGTCAAACCGATGTGTCGCAGGGACGGCCTGGAAAGGCCGTCCTACCCGTCCGACCCGGTAAGGATCAACGCGATGCCCACCACTTCAGGCTCTCAATTCGCTTCAACTCACCCAGAATCTCCGGGCCTTCATAAAAGGAAATCCAGCCATCGAGCGTGTGGGTCGCCCCCGGATCGCAGTCGGGGAATTTCGGGTCGGAATGCAAACAGGGGCACGGCGGGTTCCCCCAGGTCCGGTGATTCGGAAGCCAGGCTGTAATGATCCAGCGCTGACCGGTTGTATCACGGCAGCAGGCATACGGAGCCTGCATCAGCTTGTTATCGGCGGACTGGGCATTGAACCCAGCAGCCTCGCGAAGCATCACGCAGTTCTTCACTCGCAGATCGGTGAGCTTCTCCTTCGTTCCATTGTGGAGGGTTAGTTGCATCGCCACATGGTCCTGGCGGGGGACGATGTGGCTGGTCAGGACGATTCCGTTCGGGAGCTTTCGTTCCAAATCGAACGCCCCGTCCAGGCGGCGATTCCATTCGAGCGGGGCGAGTGCGGTTCCCTGCCCATCCCAGACCGTGGGAATATGCGTGTGAGCCAGATAGGTCAGGCCGAGGTTCGACCAGAGCGCTTCCGGGATATCCGCCACAACATAGTCGGCTCGCTGTCCACCGGTGGGTTGCCAAGGAGTGAAGATCGACACTTTCGTTTCGCGTTGCGGATCGATGGCTCCATCTCGGAATCCGAGTCGCGGGTGACGACCACCGGGATAGGGCAGCACACGCAGCGTCTCACTGGCAGTTCGTGGGGCCTGAAGATCAAGACCGAGCCGTTTCACAGCTGCGATCTGCTCCTCGGGCGAAAGGTCCAGGGCATCGGCCACCTCAGCGGGAGTCAGCCGGTGATCCGCCACGGCGTTTTCGAGCCAGTATCGCAATTCGGCATCACTCGCTGGCCGCCGGGGCGTCATGCGATTGATGTCAACCGCCGGTTCGGCGGCGGAGAGCTGAACCGATACCACAATAAGCCCCATCACGAGCCCTCGCTTGAGCCATCGATGCATTGACCAGCTCCCGGAGGTTACAGTGATGATCGA
>JAYSVZ010000700.1:0-3415 GCA_043718305.1 Planctomycetota bacterium
TACTCCACGGCAAACCCTCCCTCGCCCCCAGCCCCAGCCTCCAACTGCCGGGCGGAATGGTCATCGGGCAGGCAATTAAATCAACAGGCCGGTAAGTCCGCCGCTCGCTGTCGATTTGTCAGATGTGGTCGCCGGGGTTTGTTCTCGATGGCGTGAGACCCGTATTCACCGATCGGCCCCCGCCCGAACGTACCACTGGGCGAACTGCTCCTTATCGAGCGGTTGCTTGAAATCGAGTCCGGCCTTTTCGAACTGTGGCCTCAGACGGCGGCTCTTGTCCCATTCGTTCCCGACAATGGTTCCGCTCTTATCTTCGTCGAGCAACTCGAACATCCGGGCCGCCTTCGCAGCCGCATCGACCGAGACACTCACCGGGGCCGGGGGGGCGGTGGGAGCTGCTGGCGCGACAGAGGCTGTGGCGGTTGGTGAAGTGGGGGTTCCGGGGGCCGCAGGCGGGGTGGTGGCGAGAATCTTGGCGAGTTCTTTGGCGGTCAGGAAGCCATCGTTGTCGAGATCGGCTGTGGCAAATTGGGAGAGGGTCCCTTTGCGGGCTTTTCGCCATTCGTAGAGGGCGATCTGGCTGTCATAGTCGGTGTCAATCGCCTTGTAGCTCTCGGGGAGGAGTGGCGCGATGCGAGAGCGGGGCTTACTGGCCCCTCCCGAAGTGGAACTGGTTGCGGGAGCCCCTCCGGAACTGCCGCGATTGTCTCGATTCTGGTCGCGCCCGGAATCACGGCCCATGTCTTGAGGGGGCGTGAATTCGGGACGGTCGGAGCGCTGGAAGTCGCCGCCGCGATCACGGCCACCCCCTTCGTCGCGCTGGCGACGCATCTCGTCCATCTGCCGCTGGGCTCCTTGGACCATTTCATCGACTTTGACGCCCCGATTGAAATCCATTCCCTGCTGCTGCCAGCGGTCGCGGATGAAGCTGGGGACGCGTTCGACCTCATTGGCGGTGATGACGCCGTTTTTGTCAGCGTCCATGCCGGAGATCATTTGAGCGGGGTCAAAACCGCCTCGTCCGCCGCGATCACCGCCGAAGCCACGCCCCCCTCCATCACCACCGGGTGGACCGAAACCCGGCCCCTGAGCGTACATCAGGCTCGACCCGGACAACCCGCAGGCGAGGCACACCAGCCAAACTTGGATGAATCCAGTGTTTCGGAACTTCCCGCATGACACCAGTTTCTGGAGTCCGAAGGTACTGACTACGGGGTTCCTCATGGGGGCCTCGCACGCGGGGGGTGGCTGAGAGTTAGGCGAGTCAGGCCCGCCGTGAGCCGAATCGAGACAGCCGGTAGAAACCGTTGTCCCACATCCGTACTCACGACAGGCATTCGAGTTCCGGCGATTGACCCAGGTCCGTCGGCGAAACTCGGAGTGGTGAACGGTTCGAACGCACTCTAAGGTACGGTCGGTCACCTCTCAATTCATCGGTCCGTGGTCGGGGTTGTGGTGGGAAAAATGGGGCATTCCATGGGTCGACTCCGCAATTTCGCATCTTTGACGCTGCTGTTGGCCGTTTGCCACGCCGCTTGGGCACCGTCTGTTTGGGCACCGTCTCTCTGGGCACAAGGCCAAGCTCCCGGTGGCCCCCCGCCCGGTGGCGACCCAGGCGGGCCTCCCAGCGGTGGGCGAGGTGATCGCGGCGGTGGTCCGGGCGGGTTCGGAGGCTTTGGCGGCGGACGGGGTGGCTTTGGTCGCGGCGGCGTTTCTGGGGAACTCCGAAACAGCTCCACCGCCGAAGAGCTGGGTATCAGCGAAGAGCAGAAGGCGAAGCTTGAAGAGATGAACAACGCCCGTCGCTCCAATCCCAATCCCAAGATTCAGGAGCTGTTCGGGAAGATGCGCGAGGCCTCGGACGAGGAGCGGCAGATCCTCCAGGCCGAACTCCAGTTCGAAATGACCAAGCAGCAGACCGAGGCGGATGAGCAGGTCAAGCAGGTCATCGGCGACGATAAGTTCACCCGCTTGCGGCAGATCAGCCTGCACCGCACAGCCCAGTTCGGCATAGGGATGGCCCTCTCGCAAGAGTCCGTGACCAAAGACTTGGGTCTCTCTCAAGAACAAAAAGACCAACTCGCCAAGCTCCAGGAAGAGCAGCGGGCCGCCATGATGTCGGGGAACGTCTTCCGAGCCAGCCCCGAAGAGCAAACGAAGTTCCGCGAAGAGTGGAATGCCAAGTTTTCGGCAGTGCTGTCGGATGACCAGAAGAATAAATGGACCGGCCTGCTCGGTGCGCCGCCCAAGGACTTGGCCCAACCGGGTGCCCCCGGTGTCCAACCCGGTGGTGTTTCGGGGGCTCCAGCGGCTCCTCGCCAACGCACGCAAATCATCGTTGAGGCGCCCCCGGGTGTGACGCCGGAAGTCTCCTTCGGCAGCACCGCCAAGCAGACCAAGAAACTCAAGTTCGGCTTCCGCTACGCCCCGTGGATGGACGTGTTGAAGCTCTTCGCGGAGTCTGCGGAACTCTCGCTCGACCTCAACTCGGTCCCGCCGGGAACCTTTAGCTATTACGACAACAAGGAGTACACCCCGACCGAAGCCCTCGACATCATTAACGGCTATCTTCTGCCGAAGGGGTTCGTGCTGGTTCGCCGCGATGAGTTCCTCGTCTGCATTAGTATTGACGAGGAAATCGCTCCCAACTTGGTCCCCGTCATCGGCGTCGAGGAACTCGCCGCCCGAGGCAAGAACGAACTGCTGACCGTCGTCTTCCCGCTCGAAGGGGTCGACGTGATGCAGATCGCCAAGGAGATCGATCAGGTCAAAGGGCCACAAGGCAAAGTGGTCGGGATGCAGACCTCCAACTCGCTGCTCGTGACCGACATCGGAACAAACCTCCGCCGCATCCAAACGATGCTCGCCGGAGCGACGCGGGGCGGACCCAACGATCTCGTCTTCAAGCCATACACCATGAAGTTCCTGGCCGCTGCCGATGCTGAGTTGATTCTGCGCGGGCTGCTGGGGCTTTCGGCGGGCGTGACGAACGTCAGTGCGGGCGGCGGTTTCGACACTCGAAGTCGTGATCCACGGTTTGGCGGCGGGTTTCCCGGTGGGTTTCCGCAGCAGCCCACTCCCACGCCCGCTTCCAGCCGCGCGGGCGGTAAGAGCTTTGCCCAGTTGACCGCCGATTCCCGCACCAACGCCCTCCTCGTGTCGGCGACGGCTGCGGAACATACCTTGATTGAGCAGGCCCTGAAGACGATCGATGTGGAAGCCGATGCGTCGACGAGTTCGAACCGTCCCTTCCTGCGTGTTTACCGAGTGATCTCTGCGGATGCCCGCGAGGTGACGAAGACCATCGACGCCCTCATGCCGGGGATCGTGGTCAATGAGGACGGCCAGAACCGCTCCATCAGCATCATGGCCAACGAAAAGCAGCAGACCGAGGTCGAAGCCCTCATCCGCCAAC